>CANJQU010000049.1 GCA_947476485.1 Chitinophagaceae bacterium | reverse complement strand
ACAACATCGCCCGGATAAGCCTCTTCGATCACATCCTTTTCACGGGCCATAAACGAATAAGGATTGCTGAACCTTACTTCCTTTTCAAGCCTGGTATGTTTGTAGTAAGTATTGCGCGCAAACCTGCCCGAGCAAACACGCAGGAACGCGATACGGTCGCGGTGGCGGGGATCGAGGTTGGCATGTATCTTAAAAACGAAGCCGGTGAATTTATCTTCATCAGGCGCCACATAGCGCTTGTCGGTATCCCGGCCCTGTGGATGAGGAGCTATGCGGATGAACGTATCCAGCAGTTCCTTTACTCCGAAATTATTTACCGCACTGCCAAAGAACACAGGCGCTATTTTCCCCTCCAGGTATTTATTCACATCAAGTGCTCCATATACACCCTGCAGCAGTTCCACATCTTCGCGCAGTTGGTTGGCATCACGCTCCCCTATCTTCTCGTCGAGCAATTTATCGTTCAGGTCCGCGATCGGAACCGTATTTTCTTCGGTAGATTTCTGGCTCGCGGTGAAAAGGTTCAGGCTACTGTCGTGCAGATTATATACACCTTTGAATTCCTTGCCCATGTTAATAGGCCACGAAAGCGGGTGCAGGGATATCTTCAGTTCCTTTTCTATTTCGTCCATCAGGTCGAAGGGGAACTTACCATCTCGGTCCAGCTTGTTCACAAAAACGATCACGGGGGTATCCCGCATACGGCATACCTCCACCAGTTTACGGGTCTGCTCTTCCACACCGTTCACGCTGTCTATTACCAGTATTACACTGTCCACAGCGGTAAGCGTGCGGTAGGTATCTTCAGCAAAGTCCTTGTGACCCGGAGTATCCAGCAGGTTGATGAGGGTCTTGTTGTATTCAAAGCTCATTACAGAGGTAGCCACAGAGATACCCCTCTGCCGCTCTATCTCCATAAAGTCGCTGGTTGCATGCTTCTTTATCTTATTGCTCTTCACCGCGCCCGCTACCTGTATAGCACCACCAAACAGCAGCAGCTTTTCGGTAAGCGTGGTCTTACCCGCATCGGGGTGCGATATAATGGCGAAGGTGCGCCGCAGCGATATTTCTTTGTCGTATTTCATTCTAGTCGTTAGTCGTGAGTCATAAGTCGCAAGCGAATTATGACCGATTTAAAAAGTGTGCAAAGGTACGGAGATTTCGTACTTATCGCGTTTTATGGAATGTTAGTACGGTTCCCTGGGTTTGAGTTGCGAGGGTTATCATAGCCTGTTCTTCCATCTCAATTTTGCCCGAAAAATTCGCAGTAAATTTGTGCAAACCCCAAGTTATGACCACAATGCAGGAGCAGGAACACGATTTCTGGGACAAGTTACCGGAATATGTAAAAATGGACGTGGAAGAAGCAAAGATACAATCTGAAAGAGGTGAAGGCAAAACCACCGATGAGGTAATGAATAAATATAAGAGATGGCTCGCGAAATAACTTCCCTCCAAAAAATGCAAATAGCCAATCCAAATTCCAAAACGATCAATCCCAAATTCCAAAAAAACCCCACGTTATTAACACCCTGTGGATACTTAGCTACAAATAACTTTACGGTAACATTATATTTGTAGCAAACAATCTTTACGAATGGCATTAACCACCCTTAAAGATGATCTGTTGCAGGAGTTCAGGGAAGAAAGGATAATGATCAATGACCAGATCGAACTACTAGACCCACTCGCAACATCCCTCAGAAGACCGGCAGCCCAAAGGCTTCTAAGCAGCGGCACCTTAATTATTTCAGAAATAAGTTGTTACATCGTTAGTTTAGGCGGTCTCGCTTTCATAGGCTTTATGCATATGATATACCCCTTCAGTGTGATGGGCGATATCTTTTACAATTCGAAGATCCGCAATGAAGCCGGCAGCCTCAATCTTGTCTATTTCACCCTGGCTGTATATGGTATTACCGCCATTAGCGTTATTCTTGTCTTTATTGTTGGCCGGATGGCCCGCGAGATAAGGCTGAAGAACGACATATTGCACATGGCAGGCAAGGATATAAAGACCATTATAGGCCAGCACCTTGAACGCAAAGCAGCTCACGATACTATTGAACAGCGCCACATGCTTGGCCTGTCTGGCATCAGTCTCCCCAACAATGCGCAGGCTGCAACGCCGCCGCCAAAACAAAAAGTGTATGTGAATGAGGTAATGAACCCCGGCTATGAACCTGCAATGGCTTACAATGTGCTGCCGACCTCGGAAGCGTAACTTCACCGCCTGCTTTTTTTAAGTTAACACACAGATTTCGCGAACGTATTTATCTTTGGCGCCAATACGCATAAGATATGCGTTGCTCACACAATTAAACTTCCACAATGACTTTATACGACAGGATACAGGCTACGGCCTCCTTTATCCAGAAAAAAACCACTACCAAACCAAAAGTGGGCATCATATTGGGCAGCGGCCTCGGCGGGCTGGTAGATATGATCGATAAAGAAACATCGATCCCCTATTCAGACATCCCGAATTTCCCGGTATCTACTGTAGAGGGCCACTCAGGGCAGCTCATCTTCGGCAAGATCGGCAACTGCCCGGTAATGCTGATGGCGGGCCGCTTCCATTATTATGAAGGATACAGTATGGAGGAGGTGACGTTCCCTGTGCGCATAATGAAGGCGCTGGGCGTGGAAACTGTGATCATATCAAACGCTGCCGGTGGCACCAATCCAACTTTCAACATCGGCGACCTGATGATCATTAAGGATCATATCAACATCTGCCCGGAGCATCCGCTGCGCGGCCCGAATGATGAACGCCTCGGCACCCGCTTCCCCGACATGAGCAAAGCATACGATCACGAACTGGTGGCGCTTGCCAAAGAAATTGCTGCGGAACAGGAACTTAACGTTAGGACCGGGGTATACATAGGCTTGCAGGGGCCTACTTTTGAAACGCCTGCCGAGTACCGCATGCTTCACATAATGGGTGCTGATGCCGTGGGCATGAGCACCGTAGCTGAAGTGATCGTGGCCCGCCATGCCGGTATGCGGGTATTTGCCATGAGCGTGATAACCGACCTGGGTGTAACAGATGTGCCCGTTATCATAACCCATGAAGAAGTACTGGAAGCGGCAAATGCCGCTGCACCAAAGATGGCGGGGCTTGTGGAGGCACTGGTGAAAAGGCTGTAACATGAGGCTCACCGGTTGTTACCATTGAAAATAGTTTGCCAATTTTTTCATAATAGCAGTCATATTCACCAAATAACTCAAATCAGACATAGTACAGACAGGTGAACATCATTAACTTTGCCCAAATTTTTTTGGGCAAAGCTTTGATATACTCATTTCAAAAAAAGACGGGCACCTGCTTACTGTTGCTATGCCTGCTGTTTTGCGGAGCAGGGGCCTTCGGGCAATCTTCGTTATCCGGGGGCAACCCCAGTGCGCCCAATACGATACACAATGCCCCGCAAAGAGATACTAATGCCAATAAGTCGAACAATGCGAAATGGAAGGATGAGGAAGCAAAGCTCACTTATGAGAAACTGAACTCAGCCCGTGTTTACTATCCCGATACTTCCCTGCACACTTTCCACAGAGTGCCTTTTACACAACCCTGGTATACCAACCTTGGCAACCTTGGCAGCCCGGTAAATAACCTCCTCTTCACTCCGGAGGACCGGATGGGGCCATCGCTTGGCTATCATGTTTTTGATGTCTACCGGTTCAATGTGGACAGTCTACCCTTTTATAATACAACACGGCCTTATTCTATCTTTAATTACCTGCTCGGCTCCAAACTGGAACAAACGGCAGGCATCATGCACACACAGGCCATAAAACCCAATTGGAACTTCGCAGTTGAATACCATAAGACCAATTCTCCCGGTTTTTTCAAGGTGCAGCGCAACAATCATGACAACGCATTTCTTACCACCAATTATAAAAGCCTGGATCGTCACTATACGTTGTATGCGGCAATGGTGTATAACAAGCAACAGCACGATGAGAATGGGGGCATTGTGATCAACGACACAACGCTGATCAGCCAGCAATATGGCGACCGCCGGACGATAGATGCCGCATACCAGAATTCAAATTACAGCATCTCCCGATCCACTGTCTCCAATGTGCAGCGGGACCTGACCGTGCTGCTGCAACACAGCTACACGCTTGGCAGAACCGACACTACATATAACGCCGATTCCACGCAATACAGCTACAAACTAATACCCCGTTTCGCGATAACCCACAAAATGGAAGTAAGTACAGAAAAGCACACCTATAAAGATCTTTCACCTGATTCACTGCGGTACACTACCCTTTTTGCCCAAAGCTTTATAAACAAAGGATCGGGATACTACCTGGCCGGATCTGATTCTGTTTTTACACAGCAGAAATGGTTCTGGATAGACAATAAGCTGCTCCTGAACGGGTTTATTGGTAAAGAAGGTCACCAGTTGAAGTTCAGTGCTGGAATAGGCAACCGGTATGACCAGTTCATATCACAGCCGGTATCCAACCTTGTGCGCGATAGCCTCCCGAAGCAGGTTTACACCTTGGGCCTCGACAGGAGCAGTATAGTAAGCAATTACATAGAAGGAGACCTGAAAAAAGAAGCCCTGCATCCCGGCGAATGGGAATATGGCGCCAATACTAAACTCTTCATTACCGGTCACGATGCAGGTAATTTCCTGCTCAATGTGCTCATTGGTAAGGAATTCAAGAACAGTAGTTTTGTTGCCGGTTTCCGTCAGCAGGTTAACAGTGCACCCTATAGCTATACCAATTATGAGAACAAATTCACGAAGCTGTTTTTCTCTTTCAATGATGAAAGTGTATCCCAGCTTTATGCCACGCTTGCGATATCCAGATGGCGGATTTCGGGCGGCGTGAGAAGCTATGTGATCGCTAACTATATATACATCAACGAAAGTGAGCGCCCGGCTCAGTATACCATACCCTTCACCCTGAACCAGGCCTGGCTTCGTAAAGTATTCAAAATGGGCGATTTTTTCCTCGACAACGAATTGGTATACCAGCAAGCCCCGTTAAATGCCCCTGTGAATGTGCCGGATCTTATGGGTCGCCATCAGTTCAGCTACGAAAGGGCCATGTTCAAGCGTGCGTTAAAGCTAAACGCAGGCATAGAGGTAAGGTATAATACCGCCTATCATCCGTCGGGTTACGATGCGCTGCTAAACCGTTTCTTTTACCAAAACAGCACCTATATCAATAATGCACCTGTAGCAGCGATCTTCCTGAATTTCCGCATCAAGCGTTTCCGCGCATTCATCATGGGCGATCAGTTGCAGGAAATATTTACCCGCAATACTATTCTGCATACCGGCACACCGGTAACGAATTTCCAGAATCCGGTCACGCTCACCTACGGTGATCATACGCCGGTTTATGTTGCGCCCGATGTATTAATAAGATTTGGCTTTACATGGGCGCTGGTAAACTAGTTTAGTTGGCAGCCCATCTCATCCGTATTATGCTGCAGATCGAATGAAGAACGGTAAACTGTAGAATACTCAACTGAACTTACTTCCCGCAGTTTTGTTTAATGTAAGCAGCGGCCTGTGGATGATGCAGTGTTTCTGCTTTTCTGAAATCCGCACAGGCGCTATCCTTGCTTTTTAGATTGAACAGGAACTGCCCCCTGTATATGTACGCCTGCGACCAACTTGGGTCGAGGGTTATCGCCGTATCAAAGTCACTGATAGCTGCACGATAATCCTGGATCTCTCCGTGTGCCACCCCCCTGTTCACATACCCCATAGCATGGCCGGGCTGCGTTTTGATCTCCATGTTAAAGTCTTCTATAGCCCCGGCAATGTCTCCCATCCTGAACTTGCAGGAACCTCTCATGCTATATGGAAGATAAAAATCCTGTCTCACCTTGATCGCATCATCCAGCGCGCTTACGGCTTCCTTCAAATTTCCGGCGGTAAACTCTTTTCTTCCTACCGCTATCAGCGCAAGGAAGAAATCTTTACGATTTTCAATGGTATGCTTCAGGTCAGCCATGCTGGCCTTTTCGTCACCCATCGTTTCTTCAAGGTTTGCTTTGTTATAATACCCCAGCATAAATTTGGGGTTGATCTGCACAGCACGGTTAAAGTAATACAGCGCATTTGTGAAATCACCTTCCAGTTCATACACTCCCGCCAGCTCATAGCTTGCACGCCAGTTAGCTGTGTCTATTTTCAGTGCCACCTCGTATTCCTTCCGAGCGCTCGCAAAGTCGCCGTTCAATACAAAATCATTTCCCTTTATAAGATGAGCCTCACTTTCATTATGCTTTTGTGCACATGAGCTAAATATCAATAAGGCGGGCAGCGCAGCAAGCAGAATACGTTTCATTGAGAATTTTTAGAAAAGATAGTCGAAATTAAACAAATGCACAACCCCGCATTAACGAACAGAAAACCTTATCTTGCAACCTCCAAAGAAAATCAACCAACCGGCTTGACATCAAAACGCAGCATATCTTTCATTAAATATTTACGGATTACTATTGCTTTCATTTTGCTGCCCGGGGCTGGCGCGCATCTTTACGCACAAAATAATGTGTCGGAAATAATTGCCCGTTTAAGAAATGCAACAGCAGATTCATCTTTGATATCTGCCTATCACGATATTTTCGGATATTACGAATACTCCAATCCCGATTCTGCTATTTTTTACATTGCAGAAGGTCTTAAGCTGTTTACTACAAAAAACAATAAAGCTGGTATTGCTGCAATGACCGTACTGCTCGGAACAGAAGACGGCGACCAGGGCCGGATGGAATTTGCACGCAAAAGGCTGAACGACGCATTGGAAATTTTTGAGGAGCTGAAGGATAAAGCCGGCATTGCATCTACCCACAACTCTATAGGTGTGCTGGACGGGAAAACAGGACACTTTAGCGATGCTACCAGGCATTTCATGACCGCACTCAAGATATTTGAAGAAACAGGAAGTAAAAAGGGGCTGACAGGCACCTACCTGAAGCTAGGTGTTGTAAATGAACTCAATAACAACCTGGACAAGGCGCTCGAATTTTATAATAAAGCATCAGGCCTGGCATCAGACACCCCGTTCATTGCCAACACGATCTTCCTGCTTAATAATATCGGGATAGTTTATGGCAAAAAGGGCAACTTTAATAAGTCACTTGAATATTTTCAAAAAGCGCTTGCAGCCAGCGATCAACCAAGGTTCACCGGTGTGCGGATTTTGACACTGACAAACCTGGGCATCGTATATCAGAACCTGGGAGATATCGAAAAGTCACTACATTACTTTGATCAGGCGCTACAGATAACAAAGGACAAAAATCTTCCTGAAGAACATACCCGTATCATTGTTAACAGGTCTGCTGTTGTAGCGCTTAACTCGCCTGCAAAAGCAAATGAAGACCTGAACGAAGCCCTCATTACAGCTAAGAAAATAGGACAAAGATCACTACTCGAGGAAATATACGGGAACCTCGTTGAAAATCACAAAATACTCGGTCAGTACAAGGAAGCGGTCGCCGTTATGGAGGAATTACGCGCCATGGAAGACAGTACATTCACGATTGAAAAAGCAAGGGAGATCGCAAACCTCGAATCCGTGTATGAACTGGAACAGTCGAACAATAAAATAAAAGTGCTGAAACTGGATGAGCAACGGAATGCCCTGAAGAGAAACATAATCATCGCTATCGCCACCTGCCTTGCAATAGCGCTTTTGCTGACCTCTTTGTACTACAGACGATCGAACCGGCTTAATAAGGAACTTAAAAAACGCGAATCTGAACTGGAAAAATCAAACAAGGTAAAAGACAAACTGTTTTCAATAATAGGCCACGATCTCCGCGGACCGGTAGGCAATATCCCTCCCATGCTTAAAATACTGGGCGATGAAACCACGACTGCTGATGAGCGGGAGTTTCTTATCAGCACACTAATGGATCACTCTATCGCCTCCCTGGAAACGCTGGATAAACTGCTTTACTGGGGCAAATCGCAAATAAAAAATATAGGGTTAAAACCGGAGACTTTTGCTGTCGACAAATATTTGCAGAACAATCTGAAGCTCGTGAGAAACAGTGCAGATCTGAAACAGATCACGCTCACAAACTCTGTTCCCGCTGACACAGTAATAAATGCTGATGCGGCTCATTTCGATTTCATTGTCCGCAACCTGCTGTCTAATGCGATAAAGTTTACGCGCAACGGCGGACATGTTTCTATTGGTGTTGATCTGCATAAAGAAGCCGGGTATGTCGTTTTCGCAGTGAAGGACGATGGCGTAGGGATCGAAAAGGATAAGCTATCCGATATTTTCGAACCCTTTAGCAGTAGCACGCGGGGCACGGCCAATGAAGAGGGCACCAGCATGGGCCTTATGCTCTGCAAAGAATTCATTACCGAGAATGGCGGAAAAATATGGGTGGAAAGCGAACCCGGAAAGGGATCGACATTTTACTTTTCCTTCCGGAAAGCATAGTTCAGCTTCAAAAAAATACCTGCAGTTCGCCGCAGGTATTTTCCTTTTTTGAAGTAACAACATCTCCTAGTGTTTCACTACTAATTGCTGGCTGTAAACATCTGATCCCTGAACACTACGGAAAACATAATTCCCCGCAGGAACGTCACGCAGATCCAGGTCGGCTACAGATACACTATTGTATTTTTTGACTATCAATTGCTTCCCGGCCATATCAGTTAGTGTAACGGTTGCAGGCGCTGCTGTGCGAAAACGGATATGCAAAGCATTTGCAACAGGGTTAGGGTAAATAATTGTGGTGACAGCCTCTTTAACGGCACCTATCTGCGTACCATTGATCACTGTGAATGACGCCGACATGCCTGCACCGTGAATATTACACTGGTAATTATAAGTACCTGCTACGGCAGGCACATAGGTAAATGACGTAGACGAGGAACTGATCGCATGATCCCAGGACGCAGCCCCTGAAGGGATGGTAGTACTGGATGTAGTGTGCGAGCCGCTCAAAAACGTCCAGAGAATTGTGTCACCTAAATGCACATCAGGTATTGAAGCCGGAGTGAACACAAAGTTAGCAACAGTCACAGTATGCGTTGTCGCCATTGAACTGAATGCAATGCAAAAGATCGCAGCAAATAGAAGTACGCGTGTTTTCATAAAATTGCTTTTGCGGTTTAGAATTCGTTTAGGTGATAAAAATAAACAATGCCGTTATCTACACATAATTTAGCCCAAAGATATGCAGGAAAATGCATATAAATCACCGGCTAAAACAATTGAACTTTGATCCCACCCAGCCAGTTGAGCCCCGGCATTGGCCGGGAGGCAACCACCTGGTATTGCTCATTCCAGATATTGTTGCATTGGCCCGTAAACTGCCATTCATGGCGATGTATTGCAGTGCGGTACATCATCTGCAGATTACCTGTGGCGTAAGGCAGCAAGTAAGAAGATTCATCAGTAGTAGTAAATCTATAACCCGAATAAGTGTGATTATAGTTGAACGAAAAACCACTGTAGTTAAATCCAATGTTAAGCTGCCCGTTGTACCTGGGAGTATAGGGTATTTGCCTGCCCACACTGCCATCGTTGTAGATATAGCTCGATACAGTTGTGGCCAGCACATAGGCCGTATTGATGCCCAGGTGAAATTTCCACTTACTTATTGAATACGTGATATTGTTGGCAGTCTCCACGCCCCTGCTATGCACCTCGGCTATATTATGAGGCGTCCATATGGCGCCGCCAAGCCACAGTATCCAGTCGTGAATATTACGGTTGTATACCGACAGGTCGTGGTAAAATGTAAGATCGCGCCATTTGGCTTTCACCGTATAGCCCGCATCTTCGCTCCACCCTTGCTCCGGCCTCAGGCTTGCATTGCCGCCCGGCCTGAAGTACAATTCATTCAGCGTTGGCGCACGATAAGTGCGTTGTGCGTTCACTCGTATGGTGAGCCAGTCAAGAACAGCGAAAGAGGCATCAGCGCCGGGTAAAAAAACGGTTTGTTTCGCAGCCATATACTGACCGCCGATATATTCTGCTCTTACATTTACTGCAACATCCAGCCGGTTACTGAAACACTTGTAGTCATATGCTCCTGCAAGTGCTACCCTATCCTGGTGCTTTGTCTTATTGCTATCAGGCAGATTGATCCAACCTATCTGCAGCGGCATGAATAACAGCAATTGTCCGTACTGTTGAAACTGCTTCTTCCACCCTGCTTCCTGGTAGTATTGGTACGCCACATTATCCGTATGAAGCTGCACAGCCCGGTAACTGTATTCCACCTCATCGCGAATGAATGATGATCTTGCATACCATGTATCTTTATCTGTTTGTCTGTTCCAGTCAAGCAGCAGCCTTATCGTGTTATCCTTCTGCTTCTTATCGGAGCTGGTTTCGAATAGAGCAGGAGGTATTTCTCGGATATTGCGCTGGTACCATGCCGACACAGAGAGCGTATGCTTATCGGCTATTTTATATGCGGCACGTATCATTCCCGACAATGCGCGTATGCTGTCATTCTCCATGCGCATTTGTGCACCTTGCGAATTAGTGTATTTGAAGTTATCCGCTCCCATCTGCCCAAATCCGCTACCCGAAATATACCACCGCTTGCCAGAGGTACTTCCGCTGAAACCACCCATAAACTGGCTAAAACTGCCCCCGCCTAAGCAGAGCGACAATCGGTTGCTATTACTGTCCCTGCTGTGAAAAACCGGCAACTCGTCTTCCAGCAGCAAAGCGCCACCCACATTGCCACTACCCAAAAGTGCAGATGAACCTCCATACACGATACTTACTTTGTTCATCATCATTATCGGCAGCGAGGATACATCAGCCAAACCCAGAGCGGCATTTTGTATTGGCACGCCATTCCACAACACCTGGCTCTGTGCCGCAGACGACCCTCTGAAATTCAACGTAGCAACCCCATTGAACCCATAGGACTTCACAAAGACCGGTTCCTGCTGCGACAGCAGGCTGGCAATATTCTGCAACTGGTATTGCTGCAGGGTAGCCGAATCAATAGACACCACTTTTTGCCCGGGAGAGAATTCGCTCACACGAAGATCATTAGATACTTTATGCTTCCCGCGCACGCTTACCTCATTCAGCATAGTATCCTTTACTCCCTGTCCCGAAGCAGCACCGGCATATAAGGTCAACACCAATATTGATGCAACCGGGAGCAGCCTGAATTCTAGTATGTTCCGCATTTTCAAACTATCCTCACTCATCAAAATAAAAATGACCCGGACCCAGCCCCACGTCAAACCGCCTCAATTCTGTACCATCCGGCTTATAGATGTATACACTACCTTTCTGAATAAATCCCTTCGGATCGCCCACATATATATTGCCACTTAGCGGGTCTATACCCAGTGCCCAGAAATACTGGTACAGCCGTGCTGCCACAAACGCCTGAGTTGGTAAAGAATCCTGGTGAATGCCCATCCTGTACACCCCGTTATTTGTTGTGCCACCACCCTGGTTAGCTTCTATAAAGTATAATGTATCCCTTGTATTGTTAAATACAGGTCTCACTGTATTCGCCTCTGCCGGGAACGTGTATGATTTTAGTACTGCTCCGGTAGAAGGATCCAGGCGCGTCCATGTTGCCGTTTTGCCGGAAAACTGCTCCCCTGCAAGCACCCACAGCATTTGCTCTTTATCTAACAATGCCTCCTGCGGGGCTTTACCAGCCACATTAATTGCCTGGATTAACCGGTCGGTGCTTATGTCGATCTTGTAAACAGCGTTCCCGGCAGTATCCCATGCACAGACGATCACACTATTGTTGTAGCGGCACATTCCTTCCGGGTTCCGGCCCGGCAGCTCAATAGTATCTGTTACTTGTAACGTTTGCGGGTTAATGATATAAACCTTGTTGCTGTAGAGTGCTGATACGTAAGCCTTCGAAGCGGTGACGGGTAAAATATATCTTGGTTTGGGAATGCTTATCGAACCCACCTGTTTACGGTCGGCAGCATTTAATACCAGTATCTTATCAGAATTGTTGACGCAAAGAAAAAGCTTGTCGCCAATGTGTTGCATACTCTGCAATACATCCCCCACCTGGTGGCCGTTTGCAGTTGCATAAAGATCGCCATAAACAGAATCGTTTACCGGTGCGTACGCATACAAACTAGCATCACCATTGCCGAAGTTCCCCTCACACATCACATATACATTGCCGGTTGCGCCAGGCACTCCATTGCCTGCCGGGCCCGGCATGTCCTTTTTACATGAAGCCAGAAAGCAGTAAAGCGCAAGAATCAGCGTTTGGTAACTTTTTCCACCCATTTGTTTCCGTTGGCATCACACAAGATGAGATAATACATTCCCGCGGGGTATTGCGCAATGAATAGCGCGGTATTGCTTTGAGATAATGAGCACTGCTGTAAAACGGTGCCGGTTATGGTCATCAGAGTAGCGCTCAGCGCGGCAGGTATGCCCCCCTTTATTGAAACAATTACTTTATCAGTGGCGGGATTAGGAAATACTGACACCGACACATTATCCCTCAATTTGCTCACCTGTGTGATCCCAACTTCATTTATCAGCCCCACAGCGTCAAGATCAAAGCCACACGATGGAAAGGCCGTTGGATAAGGATCATTGATAACCCTGCCCGCACTGTCGTGAGATGAGTGCCCTGCGATAGAACCCACCACATCCACGATACGAACATGGGTGACATTATTTACATCCAGTCCGGCAATGCCGGATAACTCCTCCAGGTCGAACGGTGTACCATACATGGATACGTACTTACCCGCGAGGTTATTCAGCTTGCTTGCGGTTACATAGTCGGGGTTGCCGAGCTGCACATTGGCCGGAGTTAAGGAAGCTGCCGGGAACCTGAAAAAAATTATCCCATCCGAGCTCACCTCCACAAACGCAAGCTCCAGGAAGGCCTGTGTAGAATCATCCGTATTCCTGAAACCATTTTCAAAAACCGCAAAATCCGGTCCGTCGCCATTGTATACAGGATGGTCGAATGTAAGTACTGCCACGCCACTGTCGCCCAGGCTCACACCACCGTGGTCGGCCGGCCCTATGGCCATGCTGCTATCACCCGATGATGCATAACCCAGCGAAGGATCAGCAATATCCATAAAGCCCCGGTACACGGTGCACTGTGTTGCCCAGCCAACCAGCAAACTGCTTGATGCGCTTATGGCAGTGCTGCCCGGCAGGCCGGCCTGCGGCGCATACTGTGCATATGCGCCGCCACCAGTCAGGAATAAAAGAAAAAAGAGAAACGTTTTCATAGTTAATTTCATCTTTGTACGCTGTCCCACACCTCAATGGTGTATGACATATACCTGTTATTGTTTCACAAACTTCGTCGTGGCTGTCTTTCCGCCACCGGTCATTTGCAGCATATATGTACCTGCAGGCAAAGTTGAGATATTTATCTCAATATGCTGTGTGGTTATGCGGTGAGTACTGATCACTTTTCCTGCCATATCAACCACGGCTATTTGTTGCATCGCGTTGTCTGCAATGTCCAGATTCAATGTACTTGCCACCGGATTGGGGTATACTCTTGCAGCGTATGACGACAGCTCATTGTTTACGCCAAGTGAAGTTTCGTTGGTCGTAAAATTATCGATGCAGAAGTAGGTTGGCGTATTGATATACCCGAAGCCGGTGTCCGAAGAACTCAAACGGAACTGAAGGCTGTCTATATGCCCCAGCGGAGACAGGTTCACCCACTCCCATGTTTTTACGAGGTAATCGCTGTCGTTATCCGTAAAGCGGAAATCAGCAAGATAGAAGTTGACACTGTCCGGCGTCAAAGAACCGCTTCTGTAGCCTTTTACAGTCAGCATAAAGAAGTCGGGATCATTGCCTGTCACGCCACCGAATTTTTTCGCAAAAGCATCACCATCGCGCATACTGTTGTATGTATAGGTACTATTGGTCACGTAGAACCCAACTACTGGCTTTCCCACAGCGGTGCCTGTCAGTTTCACGTTTACAGAATAGTCCGTATAAACTACCGGGCTGGCGCAATAAGCCACCGCATACTTGGCCGAGCCACCATATCCGGTACCGGTTTTTGCAGCATATTGGTTGTTGATACCGCTGGTCACACTATCGGTCTTGTTCGAATAAGCAAAGTAATTCCAAACGGTGTCGCCGAATGAGATCCCGTAAAGGCATGGAAAGAAGGCCTTGCCATCTGCAAATCCTACATCGCCTCCAAGGTTGGTGTAGTTGACATAGTAGGTATCTGTCGTCGGCAGCGTAAGGTCATCAAAGGTCGCAGCTGTCTGGGCGTTTGCTGTTGTACCCAGTACAAGAGCTGAAAGTAGCAGTGTAATTGTACGCATATATAGATATTGTTTTTGAAACAAGTTTTCAAAACGATCTTATAGACGCAATTGGGCAAAATCAGATACAGAAAAAAACGGGGACACCCCTGCCTTTATCTCACCTGCGCTTTTCATCCCGAAAGCAGCGATAAGCATCCTTCCCGGTGCTAATGGAAAGAATATATTACAGAGGCAGGTCTTCTGACTTACTCCACTTTTTCGCGGCCTTCCCGCCCTTACGGACAGTGGCTAACAGGTAGCAAAAAAGCATGTAGCGGAGCTAACAGCATCGGGTAATGTCCAGGATTCACACCTGGTTCCCTTTTCATCCTTCCGCCACCGGCGGGGAGGAACCTTTGTAACCGCAAAAGTATGCAGTAAAATTTTAAACTACCAAAAAAATCTTCCGCCAACTAAAAAGGCATGCCATACCTAAGTATCGCACACCCGTTACATTATTGCCGTTGTAACCCTTTAACCTCTTAACCCAAAAACTAATCCACCATCCTCATCTTCTCCATAAGCTCATGCAGCAGCAATGCATCCTCCTCGTTCAAGCCGATAATTTCTGTTTGCTTGCTATTTATCACAATATTGGCATCCTCTACCTGCTTCACCCCTTTATCCGTCAGCGAAATAAGGGTTTCCCGCTTATCCTCCTTAGATGTTGTGCGCTTAACCAGCTTTTTTACCAAAAGGCGGTCTATGATCCGGGGCACGTTCGAGCTCTTCTCTATCATCCTTGAACCGATATCCTTCACGCATAGCTGTTCCGGGTGCTTGCCCTTCAATATGCGCAGCACATTGAACTGTTCGATCGTAAGGCCATTCTGCTTCAGCGCTGTGCTCAGATGCGTTTTCAACCAGTAGCTGGTATACATAAGGTTTATGAGCGCCTTATGCCTTTCATCAGCAAATCTGTTTGACTTTATCGCTTCTTCCAGTTTCATACTGCAAATATATGTTGCTAAATTTTCTGTTTAATATTTTTCCTTTAAAGCAGTTATAAATTCACACAAAAGTGTAACTCCATGTCAGATCATCACCGGCCAGTATTTTCTCTGGTATACCAATGGAATTGATGCCCATTTCGAGGTCGATGATGATACGTACAATTGTTGGTGCCATCTATAGGTATAAGGCAATTCATACTGCACATATGTTCCAGACTAACGCTCAGGACAAGCTCAATAGCAGTGCTAACCTGCATGGTGCCAACGCCACTGCAGCTTAATAGTAGCAAAAAAGTTAAGTCCCCAAAAGTTTTATCATCTTACCGGTTTGAAGCGGGGCCGCGAAAAGGCTGCAGGAATAATCGCAGCACACCTAATTTTCACATTACACATTGTTCAATTCCCCTATTAAATCCGTACCTTTGCACGCCTTTACTGAGGGCATAAGTATATATATGCAAAACATTCGTAATTTCTGTATCATAGCCCATATCGATCATGGTAAAAGTACCCTGGCCGACCGTCTCCTTGAGTTCACAAAAACCATCTCCTCCCGCGATATGCAGGCACAGGTGCTGGATGATATGGACCTGGAACGTGAAAAAGGCATCACCATTAAGAGTCACGCCATCCAGATAGACTATGAATGGAAGGGCCAGAAATATGTACTTAATCTCATTGATACACCCGGCCACGTAGACTTTAGCTACGAGGTGAGCCGCGCACTGGCTGCCTGCGAAGGCGCGCTGCTGCTGGTAGACGCATCACAAGGCATACAGGCACAAACTATCAGCAACCTATACCTGGCGCTTGAAAATGACCTGGAGATCATACCGGTCATCAACAAGATAGACATGGACGGCGCCATGATACCCGAGGTTACAGACCAGATCGTTGACCTGATAGGCTGTAAAGCAGAAGACATCATACTGGCGAGCGGTAAAAGCGGCATAGGCATTGAGGAAATACTTGCAGCTATCATCGACCGTATACCCGCACCCAAGGGCGACCCGAATGCACCGTTGCAGGCCGTTATCTTCGATAGCGTATTCAACTCATTCCGCGGTATCATTGCCTACTTCCGCGTTTTCAACGGCACGATCAGGAAGAACGACAAGATCAAATTCATACATACCGACGCAGATTATACTGCCGATGAAGTGGGCATCATGAAGCTTACCCTCACCCCTAAGCAAGAGGTAAGTGTAGGCAATGTGGGCTATATCATCACTGGTATCAAAAATGCCAAGGACGTAAAGGTGGGTGATACGATCACTACCATAGCTAACCCTACTACCGATGTTGTTCGTGGTTTCCAGGACGTGAAGCCGATGGTATTCGCCGGTATCTTCCCGGTGGAAACAGATGACTTCGAAGACCTCCGCGACTGCATGGAAAAACTGCAGCTCAATGATGCCTCGCTCACATTTGAACCCGAGACCTCACAGGCGCTGGGCTTTGGTTTCCGTTGCGGCTTCCTGGGTATGCTCCACATGGAGATCATACAGGAGCGGCTGGAGCGTGAGTTCAACCAGACCGTGATCACTACCGTGCCCAACGTTAGCTTCAGGGCATACAAGACGCGCGATAAGAATAAAATGATCGTGGTGAACAACCCGAGCGAAATGCCCGAGCCAAGCAGTATAGACCGCATTGAAGAGCCATTCATCCGAGCGCAGATCATTACCCTGCCCGACTATATCGGTAACATCATGAGCCTGTGCCTCGGCAAGCGCGGCCTGCTCATCAACCAGCACTACCTCACCCCCACCCGCGTGGAGCTTATTTTTGAAATGCCGCTCACCGAGATCGTGTTCGACTTCTACGACAAGCTGAAGTCCTGCACCCGTGGTTATGCCTCATTCGACTACAACCCGCTCGACTACCGCGAAAGCGATATCGCCAAGATGGACATCCTGCTGAACGGTGATAATGTGGATGCTCTCAGCGCCCTCATACACCGCAGCCGCGCCCAGGACTTTGGCCGCAAGCTATGCTCCAAACTGAAAGACCTGCTGCCTAAACAACAGTTCGTAATAGCCATACAGGCCGCCATAGGCGCCAAGATCATCGCCCGCGAAACCATCTCGGCCATGCGTAAGGATGTGACCGCAAAATGTTATGGTGGTGATATAAGCCGTAAGCGCAAGCTGCTGGAAAAACAGAAAGAAGGTAAGAAGCGTATGCGCCAGATAGGCAGCGTAGATGTGCCGCAGGAAGCGTTCTTAGCGGTATTGAAGCTGGAGTAGGCCGTGTAGTTGAATCAAGGTTCGTATTGGAAGGTTCACCTTCCTGTTACTGTTTATGCTCTTCGTGTCGCCTGGCCGATACCCTGCTATCGGGCCGGTCCTCACCACCTCCTATCACTTTCCTTCCGAAATTGATGATCACAGACATTGCAAACGCGAAAATAAGCAGCATTGTAGCCATAGTACACCTCTCTTTTTCTACACTCAAAAAGGTAATACAAGGAACGTGCCAACTTAACCTGCAAAAAAAACGCCCCCATTGCTGAGGGCGTTATATAACTATCCTTTTTCCTGATCACAATTTCTTAATTCCATCCCGATAGCTATCGGGACTATGCCAGATCCTTACCGTGGCAGGCTTTGTACTTCTTGCCGCTTCCACAAGGACAAGGATCGTTGCGGCCTATCTTTGGGCCGGTCTGAACCGGTGTACGCTTTACCGGTGGCGCCTGTTCGGGAGTTTCGGTATAGTAGTCTTCTTCATTCGCAGCATATGCTTGTCCGCGGGCATCTATTTCCGCCTTGTTCACGCGCATATTGCTCATATCGGTTGGCGGTTCGGGCCTGCGTGCCGCCTGTGGTGGCGGCGCCTGTACGGGTATTCCTGCACGAAGGAGGAAGGAAATGATATCCCTGTTCGTTTCCAGCATCATCTGTTTGAACAGGTTGAATGCTTCGAACTTATAGATCAGCAGCGGGTCTTTCTGCTCATAAGATGCCATACGTACCGAGGTACGCAGGTCGTCCATAGCGCGCAGATGGTTTTTCCACGCGTCGTCTATCATACCCAGCGTTATGTTCTTTTCCAGCGTCTGCATTACGGGCTGTCCGTCCTGCTCCACTGCTTCCTTCAGGTCCACATATACCTGCATACCCTTAATACCATCTGTAAAGGGTATAACTATATTATCAATACGGTCGCCGTTCTCCTGCATGATCTGCTGTAGTGTCGGCACCATCTGCTCACGCAGCGCATTTACTTTGCGATGGTAGAAATCCTTTACCTGGTGATACAACTGCTCGCCAATTGCATTCGCATCAGCCTTGGTCACATCTTCCGGATTCATTTCAAGCTCCACTACCAGGTGCTTCATTACCTCGAGCTTAAATGCTTCAAAGTCGCGGTTCTCAGCAAATGTCTCAGCGAGGCCAACGCATACAGCATATATCGCATTATCAAGGTCTATCGACAACCTGTCACCAAACAATGCGTGGCTACGGCGCTTGTAAATAACATCGCGCTGTGCATTCATCACATCATCATACTCCAGCAGGTTTTTACGCATACCGAAGTTGTTCTCTTCCACCTTCCTTTGCGCGCGCTCTATCGACTTCGATATCATACCATGCTGCAATACCTCACCATCCTTATGGCCCATCTTGTCCATAAGCGATGCGATACGCTCAGAGCCAAACAAACGCATCAGGTCGTCTTCAAGAGAGACAAAGAACTGCGATGAACCTGGATCGCCCTGGCGGCCTGCACGGCCACGCAACTGACGATCTACACGGCGGCTTTCATGACGTTCGGTACCTATGATGGCAAGGCCACCGGCCTCCTTCACGCCAGGGCCAAGCTTGATATCCGTACCACGGCCGGCCATGTTGGTGGCTATGGTCACGTTACCGGGCAAGCCAGCCTCAGCTACGATCTGTGCCTCACGGGCGTGCTGTTTGGCATTAAGTACATTATGCGGTATCTTCTTTTGCTGCAGCATACGTGCCAGCAATTCCGACACCTCTACCGAAGTAGTACCCACCAGCACCGGGCGGCCTAAGCCGCGGAGCTGTTCTATCTCATCAATAACGGCTTTATATTTCTCGCGCTTGGTCTTGTACACCAGGTCCTGCTGGTCCTTACGCGTCACAGGCAGGTTGGTTGGTATGGTCACCACGTCGAGCTTGTATATCTGCCAGAACTCACCTGCTTCTGTTTCCGCCGTACCGGTCATGCCAGCCAGCTTGTGGAACATACGGAAATAGTTCTGGAGGGTTACTGTAGCAAATGTCTGTGTTGCTGCTTCTACCTGAACATTTTCTTTAGCTTCAATAGCCTGGTGCAGTCCATCGCTGTAGCGGCGGCCATCCAGTATACGACCAGTCTGCTCATCCACGATCTTCACTTTGCCGTCCATCACTACATACTCCACATCTTTATCAAAGAGTGTATATGCCTTCAGCAGTTGCTGCACAGAGTGGATACGGTCTGCTTTTATCGCGTAGTCCTGGAGCATTGCATCCTTGCGCTGTGTTTTCTCTTCAGGGGTAGCCGCCAGCTTTTCTATCTCTGCAAGTTCGCTGCCTATATCAGGCAAAATGAAGAAGCTGGCATCCTCACCCGCACCTGTTATCAATGCGATACCCTTATCTGTAAGGTCTACACTGTTGTTCTTTTCATCAATGGCAAATAACAATTCCGCATCGATCTTTGGCATGTTGCGGTTTTGCTCGCCTATATAGTGGTTCTCTGCTTTCTGTAATAATTGCTTATTGCCTTCTTCACTCAGGAATTTGATCAGGGCGCTGTTCTTAGGCAGGCCACGGTAAGCGCGATAAAGGTGAAGCCCGCCGGTATCCTTATCTGTTTTCCCTTCTGCAATGAGCTTCTTGGCTTCCGTAAGGCTTTGGTTGGCAATTTTGCGCTGGGCTTCCAGCAGTCTTTCTATACGTGGCTTCAGGATGTGAAACTGCTGCTCGTCTCCTTTTGGTATAGGACCTGATATTATAAGCGGCGTACGTGCATCATCGATCAATACACTATCCACCTCATCCACCATCGCGTAGTGATGTTTGCGCTGCACCATTTCTTCGGGGTGGTGCACCATATTATCGCGCAGATAGTCAAAACCAAATTCGTTGTTAGTACCGTAAGTAATGTCCGCTAAGTAAGCCTGGCGGCGGTCGTTGGAATTGGGCTCATGCTTATCAATACAATCTGTGGTAAGGCCCAGCCACTCAAACAGTGGCCCGTTCCATTCCTGGTCACGACGGGCCAGGTAATCATTCACGGTAACTATGTGTACCCCTTCTCCCGCAAGGGCATTGAGGTAGGCCGGCAAGGTAGATACCAGCGTCTTACCCTCACCGGTTGCCATTTCCGATATTTTGCCGTCATGCAGCACGATACCGCCTATGAGCTGCACATCATAGTGCACCATGTTCCAGGTCACCTTGATGCCGGCAGCATCCCATGTATTTTTGTAAATAGATTTTTCTCCTTCAATACGGATATGACCTTTTTCTGCAGCCAGTTCCCTGTCCAGGTCTGTGGCTGTAGCCACCATTTCTTCATTCTCTTTGAATCTGCGGGCTGTTTCCTTCACCACCGCAAAAGCCTCCGGCAGAATGCTGCGAAGTGCCTCTTCTATAAGTTTATCCCGCTCTTTAACAAGCTTGTCGACCTCGTTATATATACCTTCACGCGACTGTATATCGTCCTCATTGTCGGTATCTGCTTCAGCTTTTTTATCTGCTATCTGCTTGTCTATATCTTCAAGATGTGCCTGTATACGCCCGCGAAATTCCTGCGTTTTATTACGGAGCTCATCGTTAGACAAAGCCTGGTATGAGTTGAAGTATTGGTTTATCTCGGCTACTACCGGCTGTATTTTTTTTACGTCTTTATCCGATTTGCTGCCACCAAATATTTTTGAAAGAATGCCGATCATCTTAATATTTTATAAAAATTCTGAATATTATTTACAAAAAAATCCCTCTTGCCATTATAAACGAAGGTGTATCAAAAGTCATGCAAATGTTTTTTATCTGCCACGATGACATAAAGGGGGTCAAAACTACGCCAAACGCAGCATTTGAACAAGAAATAAGATGTGAAGGCTACAGGAGGAGAAAAAAGGAAGCATTACTCCATTCTGCGTAGCTGGTAAAACAATTGATTTACACCGCCTTTCATCCTGTCCCTTACGAAATTGAAGTTGCCAATAGTGAAAAGGTATTTGAATTTCAGGTACATTTCAGCATTGTTCAGAGAGGTGATGATCCGGTACCACTTCCATATAGCCATATTACTTTTTATTCTGAACCTGGCGCCAACACCCATTGTTTGTATGCCCCAGGTAGTCTCAAAACAGTAAAACAATGGCTGGGAATATATAGATAGATTATAATCGGCATCGGGACCAAGCACTTTAAAATTGCCGGTATACAGGCATAGCTCCACAACGTTATTTATATCAGGTATCCTGACCCTTACCGGCCGTAGCTTTTTTAATATCCATTTTGGAAACTTCTCACTTAACTGAATACAGCGTTTCTTTAATGCAGCCTCTATTTTACCAAGGTCCACCAGCTGCGGCGTATCGATCACTTTAGCCGTATTTGCATACAATTCTTCATACTTCCTGAGATCATCCTCATTGTGGTGCAGCTCAGGGTGCATCGTATCAAAGGCGTCTCCCGGGTACAAGGTTACCAGCGCCAGCTTCTCCCCTAAAAAGTGTTCATGCACATCCGTCGGCGTATTGCCAAAGTCATTCATGTATTTATTATCCTCAGTGCAGAAATATATATTGCTTGCAAAAGCTATAGTAATTCCGGCATCCGTATCACGATGGTTATCAGCCATGTTCTTTAAAATGCCCTTTGCTATGACTGGCAGGCGGCTTTCATAATCAAAATATCCATTATAACCCGCCATGGAAAACTGGTTGAGGAGAATATCTATTTTACCGAGGTCTTTTCTGAAATTCTTACAATCAACTTTGTTGGCCTCGCAATCGTTGACATTGAGCAATGTGCAGCCCTCACTAATAACAGCCAATGAAGAATCCATCTCCCCTATCTGGCTGACGTAGACCTTGGTTTTTGGTGTGATTGCATATACTGCCCTGTTTTTTAACAGCTTAATGTTCTTAAACCCGAACTTCTTCAGTGCGTCCGGCATCTTATCTGTATTGTTCTTCTGAAAAAGCACCGTGACTCTTTCTTTGAAGCTTTGCGGCATCGCCTTTAATGTTGCAATGCTAAAGTGGTCCGGGTGCTCATGCGATATCCACAAGTAGTCTGCCAGGTCGAACAAAGATTCATCCCAAACCGGCTCCGGAAACAACTTCCACGCATCATTAAATGCGGTGCCCTTATACCATGGATCGGTAAGGATAACACAATCTTCTGCCTCAATGAGCACAGAAGCATGCGAAATGAATTTAATATTCATCAGGGCGCTTATTGCATGCTAAATATAATATAACCCCAAAAACAAGCTAAATAATACTTACAAATAATCAGTTAAACATAAAGTTACCTTTTATTCAGTATTTCACTGAATAAAATTACAGATGTATAGAATGGTTTAAGCTTCTTTGTTCCTTTTATACAAGATTATTCAATAGTAGCCTATTGCCGCAAACATTTTTTTTACCGGTAACATTGCCGTGAGAACTGGTCAAATCCGCGCCAAATGCAGCATTTGAGATAATTATGAAGTATCTTTGAACGGGAAATAAAAAAAAATTGGCCTAATAATTTGCAGGGCAACGAAATTTTTATGTATTTTGGATGCAATTTTGAAAAAGAGCTCAAACATGAAAAGAACACTCATTCTGGTTACAACAGTATTGGCAGCAATTTTAATTACTACTAAAAGCTTCGCGCAAGATGATCTTGTACGTGTTTTTCGCTGGTATATCCCACAGGATGGTCAGTATGTGACCGTTGCTGACGGCGAGTACCAGGACGGCCAATTAATTAACTGGGGCTGGACCGATAAGACCCTCCTATTCTGGGCATATCGTACTCCAGGTCCAAATCGCGTTGCTGTTAACGGATGGATGAATCCTGTGACCCGTGCACACATCAGTATCTGCGAAGACGAATTTACAGACGACTGGATGTTGAAATCCGGCTATACACAGAAGCACCTGCAATTTTATGCACTCACACGCCGTGGCGCAAACACAGTTTGCGTTTATCGCTGGCTCATTACCAAACGTGCATCATGGATCACGATCCCGGACGATATTGATACAGACATCTATCTGAAAAAAGGTTACCGCAGGAAGATCTACCAATACTTTGGTATCTACCGCAACGTGGACGCACCGATCTACGATCAGCTTTAATCAGCTTTCATAACTCATAAAAGTAAAGCCGGCTCAATAAGCCGGCTTTACTTTTTTATTCAAATTAGTCCAAACCTCTGAACGGCTTTTATTATCCTGCCACGGGTTCGCAAAGGGAGGCAGCTTTAAAGCACTTGTACGATCAGAAATTTAAGGTATTGGGTGGAAGGTATATTACGCAATATCGGATGGTCTGATGCCTGTGTGCGCCACTCTACCTGCCGCAGGATACGCCGGGCGTCCTTTGCAGCAGCGTATATTGTATCCAGGAACATCTCAGGCGGCACAAGGTTAGTACAGGAGGCCGTAACAAGGAAGCCGCCGGGCTTCACCAGCTTCATTGCCCGCAGGTTTATTTCCTTATACCCCGTTACTGCCTTTTGAATATTCTCCCTGCTTTTGGTAAAAGCAGGAGGGTCCAGCATCACGGTATCATACCGCCTGCCGTCTTTTGTCCATTGCTTTAAAGCATCGAAAGCGTTGATCGCTTCAAATTTACAAATGTCGTCATAACCATTGAGGGTGGCATTCCGGCGCGCTGTGCTTACTGCACTCTCCGAAATATCAAGCCCAAGCACGCTTTTTGCGCCGTACTGAGCCGCATGCAACCCGAAAGTACCGGTATAACAAAATGCCTCAAGTACATCCCCGCCTTTCACTATATGCTGTATTGCGCGGCGATTGTCCTGCTGGTCCAGGAAGTAACCGGTCTTTTGACCGTTCTCTATATCCACATGAAATTTAAGGCCATTCTCATTAATGATGATATTGGTGTCAAAAGGCTCAGAAAGGAAACCCTTTATCTGTTCCATTCCTTCCAGCGTGCGTACCGGCACATCATTGCGTTCATAGATACCCTTGGGGCTGAATATCTTTTGAATAGCAGCCACAATTGCTCCCTTCCATTTTTCTATACCAAGGGCGAGGGTCTGAATTACAAAATAATCATTGAACTTATCAATAATGAGGGCAGGCAACTGGTCGGCTTCGCCAAAGATGAGCCGGCAATTTTCTATGTAGCCTATTTGCTTGCGGTATTCCCAGGCTTCATTTATCCGGTCAAAAAAGAACTGGTCATTGATCACCGCATTTTTATCTCTTGTCAGCAGCCGCACACGTATCTGCGATGCAGGATTGTAATAACCTTTACCAACAAATGAGCCATTGGATGAGTATACCTCCACAATATCTCCCGGCTCTGCGGTTCCTTCACTTTCGCCAAGCTCGTTGCCAAAAATCCAGGGGTGGCCCAGCGCAACCCGGTCACCGATCTTTTTTCTCAAAAAACATTTCATGCAGTAAAGGTAGTTATGGAGATTATAATATCCACCAAAATGTAACCTGTAGTTAAAACGCTCTGGATACGGCACCAATAAACATGGCACAATAAAAGATTTCTGTACTACTTCCTAACAATTCACTTGTAAACAACGTCAACTGAATGAACCACTAATTTCAACCTTATGAAAAAATTATTCCTGTTCACCCTTCTGGTAGTATTCCGGCTGATAAAGTCGAACGCCCAAACTGTATCCCTGTCGCTGATCACTGCCCCCTGTGACAGCAACGGCGTTATTGTTGCCACCTTTACCGGCATGCCCACACCTTTCAATGTGTATTGGTGGAGCACATCCTCAAGTGTCACCCATTATACCGTTACCGGCACAACCGACACCCTGTTCGGCTATACCGGCGGTTATGTAAGTATGAATGCTTATGATTCCATCACCGGTGTGACTGTCAACGACTCTATTAGTTTTAGTGAGCCCTTTACAGTTACTGATGCTTCTGTTAGCGCTACCTGTCCCGCACTCGGCACAGTGAACGCAACGGTTGCCGGCGGCACGGGACCCGTTACTTATCAATGGCACGATGGCTATACCGCTGCTATAGTTGCCACAACTAATCCTGCTACCTTGCCGGGCGGCTGGTATTATGTGCGTGTCAAAGATCTGGGCACCGGCTGTGTCTCCGGATTTAATACACCAGGAGTTGAAGTATACATCGCTCCTGACTTTACACAGACCGTAACTACCACACCTGCTGTGTGCCCTTCGCTTGGCTCGGGCAACGTGGCCGTAACAGGCGGCGCGGCTCCTTTTGTTTATGCATGGACCAATGTACTTACCGGTGTTACAACTACAGGCACCGCATCCACACTACCGCTCCCTGCATGCTATTATACAGAAGTCACTACCGATGCCAACGGCTGCGTAGCCCATGGCGGCAGTTGGAGTGTGGGCTATGTTCCTGACTTTTCAGCTACTGTTACTACTACACCCGCCAATTGTACCAATGGTACTGCAACTACTGCAATCACCGGCGGCACTGCGCCTTTCAGTTATCTGTGGTCAAACGGAGCCACAACCGCTTCCATATCCGGGCTGATCACCGGCATGTACACGGTTAAAATAACAGATGCTATAGGATGTGTTGATTCTTCCGGTATTGACTCTGCCCTCAGCGGCTATGTGCCGCAGTCCATTTATATATCGGTTATGGACGCAGTAACACCCGCAACCTGCGTTGACTCTAATGGTTCCATTCTCGCATTCGGATCCGGAGGCATGCCCCCATACTCGTTCTTATGGAGCAATGGGGCAACCACAGCGAATATTGGCAGCCTGTCTACCGGCTATTATGGCGTTACTGTTACCGATGCCAACGGATGCCTGGGTTGGGGCGGTGACTATGTAAGTTCTACAACCCCCATCGTGGCGTCTTACAGCAGTACCGCCAGCCTGTGTACCAGCCCTACCGGCACCGCTTCACTCTCTGTTAGCGGAGGCACTGCGCCTTATAATATTACCTGGTATACGTCACCGGTACAGACAGGCACAACAGCTACGGCGCTATCACCCGGCTACTATCATTTCTACATTACCGATGCTGTAGGATGCACACAAAGCGGCTCCGTCTATGTACCTCCGATAGATATCATATACCTGTCATTTAGTTCCACACCTGCTACCTGCCTTGCATCCGATGGCTCAGTAGCTGTTTCAGCATCCGGCGGTGTTGCACCCTACACTTATTCCTGGACAACCGGGGCTACGACCCCCTCTATATCCGGCGTTCCATACGGCACATACTACGCTACCGTAACAGACGCCAATGGCTGCTCCGTGACCAACTGCCAGAATGTACCTTATAGTTCCCCTATCATACTGGGACTATCGAATACACCTGCATCCTGCCTTTTCACCAGCGATGGTTCAATTACAGCAACGGCGTCTATGGGTACACCCCCTTATAGCTTTAGCATGGGTGGTTCATCTTCAGGAACCGTGACCATACCCGGGCTCCCAACCAACCCTTACTGGATATCTGTAACAGATGCCCACGGGTGCAATACAGTACGATATACCTATGTTGATTATGATGCAACGGACAGCAGTTGCTACTGCGTTATCGAAGGCCATGTGTATGTAGATGCAAATCACAACTGCACACAGGATGGCGCCGAAGCTGGCATCCACAACATACAGTTGTACTGCTCCGGTATCGGCTATACCTATACTGATCCGACCGGTTATTACTACTTCCTGGTACCAACCGGAACTTACACTGTATCCCAGACTGTATTGGGTATTTATCCGTTGTCGCCTTGCCAGGCCAATAATATACCGGTATCTGTAGTAGCTGCAACCGGTTGCCACAATGTCATCAACTTTGCTGATACACTGGACCCGATACATGATATGCACGTGAGCACCTGGGATTATACGGTAGCAAGGCCTGGATTCCCCTATACACAGGTAACAGTGGTCACCAACGACGGTACGCTTACCGAGGCGAACATCCTTGCGGCTTACAGGCCAGACACACAAATACTTGCACCTACATTCGTTCCCGCAGGTTATTTCTCTGGTGCGCCGGCCCCTAAGTACTACGACAATAGCAGCTCTGCCCTCTCGCTTACTCCGGGAACCGGCCAGCAATTCCTGGTGAATTATAATGTACCTGCTGATGTTCCGCTTGGCACATTGTTAACGTTCAAAGATACCGCCGCTTATGTGTCACCGCTGACCAACTGGCTGTCTGATTACTCTCCATGGAATAACATCAGTTATTTCAACACGGTAACGGTGGGTTCTTATGACCCTAATTTCAAAGAAGTAAGTCCAAAAGGCTGGGGACCAGATGGCGTTATCACCACAGAAGACTCGGTGATGGAATACATGGTGCACTTCCAGAATGTAGGCAGCTACCTGGCGGAAAATGTAGTGGTAAAAGACACGCTGGATGCAAACCTGGATTGGAAAACACTCCGCCCTGTTTATATGTCTAAGAACTGCGTAGTAGATATAGATGAGCATGGCGTGGCTACATTTACTTTCAATCACATAAATCTCCCCCCGGTGACCACTGAGCCTATCGCCAGCAATGCGATGTTTACCTATACTGTTAAACAACGTCCCGGACTGCCGCTGGGAACCCGCATCCACAACAGCGCATCGATATACTTCGATTTCAATCCACCGATAAAAACAAACAAAACACGCAATACCATAGGATGGAGCGTAGGTGTACAAAACACCACTCCCGCGATAACCGGCAATAATGCCTTTACGGTATATCCTAACCCTGCAAATAGCACCTTCAACGCTGTTATAAACAGTAATGAAGCCGGCAGCTACAGCCTGAAAATAAGTGATGTGGCCGGTAAGACCGAGATCAGCAAAACGCTGAACCTCACAAAGGGCAGCCAGACCATCACTGTTGATGTTAACCAGCTTGCTTCAGGTGTATACTTTGTAACACTTGCCGGCAGCAATGGCAAAACAGAAACCCAAAAACTAGTAATAATCAAGTAATATAAACGGGATAGACCCTATCAACCCGATTGTCTTAGTATATGTGTGGAGCCTCTGCAAAAAGCAGGGGCTCTTTACATTATACAAACAACTATTCTTTGTTTTTCCAACTATCCGCTGGACAATACTGTCTTTTACTATGTTATCAAACCACACAATCCTCAATTATTTATGAAAAAACTCATCCTGTTAACCTTGTTAATTGCATTTGGACTAAAATCAAATGCACAATCTGTAAGTCTCGCGATGATCGCATCGCCATGTGACAGCAATGGCGTTGTAGTAGCTACATTTTCTACCACAACCCCGCCGGGATTGTACTGCTATTGGATATCGGGAGGGGTGCTCACTTATCACCACCCGGTTGGACTTACAGACACTTTTTATGGGTTCACCGGTGGCGGCATCTCAATTAGAGCAAATGATACGGGTTGGTCATCGTCGATATTTGATTCTATCTATGTTCCGTTGCCATTTGCTATTTCGGTAACAAATGCGCCTGCTGTTTGCCCTGGTCTTCCTACTCTCTCTGCATCGGCAACCGGCGGAACACCTCCCTATACGTACAAATGGCTCAACTCCTCTTCACTTGCATTGGTTGGTACCCTTAACCCCATCACGGTTCCAGCCGGCGGGTATTTTCTGCGCGTCACCGATGCTGCTGGTTGTGTCGGAGGATTCAGCTCTCCAATTTATGCAGAATCTTCGGTTACCTTCTCAGTTGCTGCTTCCAGTACCTCAGCAGTTTGCCCTGCACTGAGCGTGGCCACTATGACCGTATCCGGCACCAGCACTCCGCCTTACACTTATTCGTGGACAACACTCACAACAGGTATAACCGTAAGTACCACGAACCCTGCTTCCCTCAACACCGGCTGGCACAGAGCCATAACAACTGATGCAACGGGTTGCTCCGCATCTGCTTATGTTTATGCCACTGTCCTTTCAGATTTTTCTGCTTCCGTAACTACCACTGACGCCAACTGTACTAACGGCACCGCATCAACGGTGATAACGGGAGGCAGCGCACCCTTTAGTTATCTCTGGTCAAACGGGGCTACCACTCCTACTATCACCGGCCTTGTCACCGGCACGTATACTGTGGGCATTACCGATGCCAATGGATGTGTCAATGATAGCGTAGTATCTGGGCATGTAAACCAGTCAATTACCATAAACGTAGGCAGTGTGGTAACTCCGGCTACATGTATAGATTCAAATGGTGCTATAGCTGCATTTGGCTCAGGCGGCACCACACCGTATACCTATTTGTGGAGCAATGGCGCAACTACTTCTTCCATCGGAGGGTTGCACAGCGCCTACTATGCGGTAACTGCAACAGACGCCAATGGTTGCCTGGGCTGGGGAGGAAGTTATGTGGGCACATCCACTCCTATCACTGTCACTTACACCAGGACCGCCAGTTCCTGCACCGCTGCTACCGGTACCTGCACGTTGACGATCACAGGAGGAACAGCGCCTTATACGATCCATTTTTACTCGTCACCAATGCTGACTAGTGCTATCCTCTCAGGGCTCGCTGTAGGCAATTACTATTTTGAAGTCATCGATGCCGTTGGTTGTACCCGGACCGGTACGGTGACGATCCCACCGGTAAACGTGATCAACCTTTCTTTCGCCTCTACAGCAGCTACCTGCACAGCAGCAGATGGTTCGGTGTCTGTTTCTGCATCTTGGGGTGTTGCGCCTTATACCTATCTCTGGACAACAGGCGCGACTACACCTGCAGTAAGCGGTTTGACAGCGGGATACTACCATGTAACGGTTACAGATGCGCATGGTTGCTCAGCAGTCGGATCCCGGTACGTTCCGTATAACTCACCATTGGTATTGGGACTATCTAATACTCCTGCATCCTGTCTTTATGTAAGCGATGGCAGCATCACTTCCACCGCGGCATGGGGCACTCCTCCTTATACTTATAGCATGGGCGGCTCCTCTTCGGGCTCGGTGACTGCGCCAGGTCTCGCCACAGGCGACTACTGGATAAATGTTACAGACGCGCATGGCTGTACTGACCGGAAATTTACCCATGTTGGCTACAACGTATTCGACAGCAGTTGCTACTGCGTGGTAAAAGGCACAGTTTACAACGATGCTAATCACAACTGCACACAGGATGCAGGTGAGGTAGGAATAAACCACATACAAATGCAGTGTACCGGGCTGGGATACACCTATACCAATGCGAGCGGCAATTATTACTTCCTCGTTCCGTCAGGTACTTATACAGTGTCACAAACGATACTGGGCATGTATCCTTTATCGCCATGCCAGCCTAACCATATTCCGTTTACTTCGGTAGCAGCTACCGGTTGTTATACTACAATGAACTTTGCAGATACTGTAAACCCGATACACGATATGCACATAAGCACATGGGATTATACGCATGCGAGGCCGGGCTTCTCATACACGCAGGCAACTGTTATCACCAACGATGGTACAACCACCGAGTCCAATATCTTTGCGGGCTATAAGCCAGACGGACAAGTATTCGGCCCCACATTCGTACCCTCCGGCACATTCACCGGCGCTCCTTACTACTACAGCACGGCAAGCTCCGCTTTCGCCCTCGCTCCGGGCGCCGGGCAGCAGTTCCTTGTGAACTATAATGTACCTGCTGATATTCCTTTGGGCACTTCGGTTATGTTTACAGACACCGTTGCTTATGCAGCGCCTGTCACAAACTGGCTCTCCGATTATTCTCCATGGAACAACGTAAACTATTTCGGCACAACCACTGTAGGTTCTTACGATCCAAACTTCAAAGAAGTAAACCCCAAAGGCTGGGGACCAGATGGCGTTATCACCACAGAAGACTCGGTGATGGAATACATGGTGCACTTCCAGAATGTAGGCAGCTACCTCGCCGAAAACGTAGTGGTAAAAGACACCCTGGATGGAAACCTGGATTGGAAAACACTCCGCCCTGTCTATATGTCTAAAAACTGCGTAGTAGATATAGATGAGCATGGCGTGGCTACATTTACTTTCAGCCACATAAATCTCCCCCCGGTGACCACTGAGCCTATCGCCAGCAATGCGATGTTTACCTATACTGTTAAACAACGCCCGGGACTGCCGCTGGGAACCCGCATCCACAACAGCGCATCAATATACTTCGATTTCAACGCACCGATAAAAACAAACAAAACACGCAATACTATAGGATGGAGCGTAGGTGTACAAAACATCTCTGCTGCAGCTACCGCAAATGATGCATTTACGGTATATCCTAACCCTGCCAACAATACCTTCAACGCTGTTATAAACAGTAATGAAGCCGGTACATACGGCCTTAAAATAAGCGATGTTGCGGGTAGATTACACATCAATAAAACGCTGACCATT
>CANJQU010000048.1 GCA_947476485.1 Chitinophagaceae bacterium | reverse complement strand
TTTTCCTTTTCTTCATTCTGAAACGCAAGCTCCTTGTTGGCAATATTCAGTTCGGCAGCGCGCTTCTCTTTCTCTTCATTCTGAAACGCAAGCTCCTTATTGGCAATGATCAATTCTGCAGCACGCTTCTCCTTCTCATCATTCTGAAACGCAAGTTCTTTGTTGGCAATGATCAACTCAGCCGCGCGTTTCTCTTTCTCCTCGTTCTGAAATGCCAGCTCTTTATTGGCAATGATCAGCTCTGCAGCACGCTTCTCCTTTTCCTCTGCCCTTTCTTCTTTTTCTGTATTTTGAATAACCAGCTCCTTGTTAGCAATGATGAGCTCGGCGGCCCGCTTCTCCTTTTCTTCATTCTGAAAAGCAAGTTCTTTATTGGCTATGATTAGCTCTGCTGCACGTTTTTCTTTTTCCTCGTTCTGAAAAGCAAGCTCTTTGTTGGCTATAATAAGTTCTGCGGCACGCTTTTCTTTTTCCTCATTCTGAAAAACAAGTTCTTTATTGGCGATGCTCAGTTCCGCTGCTCTTTTTTCTTTCTCTTCATTTTGAAAGACAAGTTCTTTATTAGCTATGCTCAGTTCAGCAGCACGCTTTTCTTTTTCTTTATTCTGGAAGACCAGTTCTTTGTTGGCAATGATCAATTCCTCCGCCCGTTTTTCCTTTTCTTTGTTCTGAAAGACCAGTTCCTTGTTGGCAATGCTTAGTTCCTCGGCCCGTTTTCCTTTTTCCTTATTCTGAAAAGCAAGCTCCACATTCGCGATACCTAGTTCGGCTGCGCGTTTCTCCTTTTCCTCATGTTGAAAAGCAAGCTCTTTGTTTGCTTCGATAAGTTCATCCGATTTTGCGTTCATAGATTTCCTGAGATGTACTGTGTTAGTAATAAGATGTACTTAAACAATTACGGGATGAATTTCAAGAACAAAATTTTCTCTGGCAGGTTGCGGCTGGTTCTTCTGCCCCACAAGCGTAAGTGTATGATGAATGATCTTTTCAAATTGGGATATATCGGAAGGCTTGCGTATAAAATATTGCGCCCCGTTCAGGTAAAGCCGGTCAACTACATCCTGATCATTGGAGGTGGAATACATGATCACCGGAAGATGTTTCAGCTTTTCACTAAGTTTTAGTTCTGATAAACACTCAAATCCATTTTTACGCGGCATATTCAGATCCACAAAAAGGACATCCGGAAGCACATTTGTCTCATCAATGAGCAGGCGCATGAGTTGCATTCCATCATTTACTGCCACCAGTACAGTGGATACAGATGACTTTTCAAGTGCACCTTTAAAAAATATACAATCGTCGATATCGTCGTCTGCCAATAATATACTAAGGGATATTTCCTCTTTATTTACTTTCATAGGTCCTGGTTGAAATGCGGCACAAATACTCTGATTTTGACCTATCTCAACAAAGATGTTCTATGTATATATTGAAGGAGGCTTTCGAAGTACATTAGGATTACAAAATCATGCCGTTGCACATAAACACCTTCTATTTGTTGTGAAATAGCGACTAATCGGGGTAGAGGCAGCCCATTAGGCTAAATGATCATTTTGATTGCGTGCAAATGGCGATGACGTCTGCATTTGCTCAAACGTAATCCGGAAGGCATTAATGGGAATATCAGTATTATGAGAATGTGTTGTATAATTACCGAATTGTACGCGCCGCTGCCATATGAGCCACAGGAATTCTTCCGGGCCTTTCATTTAGTCGCATATTTTCAATAACTTTGCACGCTTTTAAACAAGCACTCCAGCAGCAGGGCCCGGTAGCTCAGCTGGATAGAGCACCAGCCTTCTAAGCTGGGGGTCATTGGTTCGAATCCAATCCGGGTCACTTGAAGAGGGTTACAGAAATGTAACCCTTACTTGTTTTTACACAACGCTACATTAAGCGGTTAGTTTTTAGGGATTTACAACAAGAGCTCCTGTTCGGTAGCTCATACCTCTATTCAGGTTTACACATTGTTAATCGACCCAAAATACTTTGTTACCTCCTAAAGCTGTAATCAGCCAGAAAATCAGGGAGTACGGACAGCCTTTAATCCCCTACCAGTAATGCTTTAGCTATACGAATACAGTTCTACTCAGTACCGAAATTGTTGTTTCTAAGTCATAGTGGTGCGCCAAGCGGCAGTGTATTTCAAAAGGGTTGCAAATCAAAAGTAAAACACAGGATTAATATAGATAGTACCGTGATGAAAAGCACATTTCAAACTACAATTGTTTGTGTCAGCATAATCTCCAATCAACATAGAAAATTACATTATTTACTGAAATAAAAAAGAGGCCTGTCTCCTATGCTTGTGCTAACAAGCATAGGTACAGACCTCTTTTTACCAAATATTCATATTCCTATTGTGCAATAACAAAGTGGAACACCTGGCGCTCAGTAGCGCTACGTACATTGAGCATATACATACCATTCGCAAGCACACTGTTCAATGAGATTACTTCGTTGATCTTACCACCTGTTGCATTCACTTTGCTGTTGTAGATCACCTGTCCCAGAACATCTGTTACTTCCAGCGTCACTTCAACATCCTGTGTTGTGCCCATTGAGCCTTTCACCGCAAATGCGCCCTTGTTTGGGTTAGGAACAACTCTTACATCGATTGGCATTGCGTTTACAACAACTGGTGTAACACTTGTAGATATCTCTCCGTTACTGCCAGTAACAATGCGGGTGATGTTCGCAGTGCCTGGAGCAACACCAGTGATCACTCCGCCATCCACGCTCACTACTTCTGTATTACTGCTGCTCCATATGCCTGCTGTTGCTTCCTCATCAAGATTTATCGCAACACCAACACTTACATTGATCATGCTGCCAACTGTTGTAGCATAAGCATGTGGTGCGGGAGTATGAACGGTGATAGATTTGGTAGCAGTTGCCGTGCAACCGCTTGCTGATGGATAAGCAACTGAATAGCTAATGATAACAGTGCCTGATGTACCTACACCCGTTACATTGCCCACACCGTCAACACTGCCGAGTGCAGGATTGCTGCTGCTCCACAATCCGCCTGGCGTAGCGTCAGATAACGAGATCGTAAGGTTATGACCTACGTTGTTAGCACCCAATATAGGAGCCGCTACTACTAAGGCGTTCACTGTAACCACGGCAGTGATCTTACAAGTATTAACCGCAGTGTATGTCACAGTAGCTGTACCTGTAGAAACACCATACACGCGGCCCGATGGGCTGATCGTAGCTGTACCAACCGGGCTGATCGTCCATGACGTACCAGACGTGGCGTCAGAAAGGAATGTTACGGAGCCCACCCCACACACTGCAAGGTTGCCCAGGATCGGTGTTGGAATTGGTTTTACAGTAACATTATAAGTTCTGAAGCATCCTGTAGCCAGTGAATAAGTAACCGTGTTAGTTCCATCCGTTAAACCGGTAACAGTAGTAACCGTTGTGCCAGTTGTTACCGATACACCGGCAGTACTCGTCCATGTTCCGCCACTGGTGAAATTGCTCAGCGTAATTGAAGAGCCATTACATACAGAAGCAAGGCCGCCAATACTTGAAGGCAGTGCATTAACGGTCACAACAGCCATAGTTGGCACACCGCCTATTGTGTATGATATTGTAGCAGTACCTGGGTTAACACCGGTCACGATACCAGATGTGCCTACAGTTGCAATTGAAATATTTGATGAATGCCAGGTACCACCTGATGTAGCATTAGTTAAAGCTGTAGTGGAGCCAGCACAGACGCTTAGCGTACCGGTTACTCCCGTTAGGCCCGATGCATTAACGGTAACTACACGGGTTGCAGACACCGATCCGCAGCTATTGGTTACAGTATAACTGATGGTCACCGTACCTGCTATTATACCCGTTACTAGTCCTACTCCTGAAACAGTAGCATTGCTATTGCTTGCAGACCATACACCACCCACAACTGCGTCAGACAGCGTGATCGTGAGCCCTTCGGTAACAGATGATGCTCCGTTGATCGTGCCTGCAGTAAACGCGCTTACAGTAACTACTGACACTGCGCTTGCGCTGCCACAGCTATTTGTTACTGTATATGACACTGTTGTTGTTCCGCCGGTTACACCGGTTACATTGCCTGAGCCATCCACGACAGCATTGCCGTTTGAAGAACTCCAAACGCCACCTGAAACAGCATCAGAAAGAGTTATTGATGATCCTGCACATACCGGAACTGATCCTGTAATAGTACCTGCAACCGGCAGTGGGTTAACTGTCACTACATACGTAGCCGCAGCAGAACCGCAACCATTGGTCACTGTATAAGATATTGTAGTTGTTCCTGCCGCAATACCCTTTACTACACCAAATGAGCTCACTGTCCCCATCGCGGGGTTGGTAGAACTCCATACCCCACCCAACGCAGCATCGCTAAGTGCTATTGTCGCAGCTTCACAAACTGTATTTGAACCAGAGATCGTACCGGCATTTGCGCCATTATTTACAGTCACTACTGTTGTTGCATAACATCCTGCACCGGCTGTAGCATAAGTAATCGTAGCATTACCACTGGCAACACCGGTCACAAGGCCAGATGAAGGATCAACTGTACCAACTGCTGCATTGTTGCTGCTCCAGGTGCCGCCGCCTGTTGCGTCGCTTAGTGTAATCGTTGCAGGCATACATATAGGAGAATTTCCCGCAATTGCAGCTGGCAATGATGTAACTGTTACTACAGTTGTAGCGCTGCAACCTGTTGCGGTCAACGCATAGGTTATCCCTGCTGTACCGGTGCTAACACCCAATACTGCGCCAGAGAAAGAAACCGTAGCCACTGAAGTATTACCACTTGTCCACGACACGCCACCACCGGTAGCGTCGGTCAGGAATGTAGTACGCCCCTGGCATACAAGGGTGTTGCCCGATATCGCGGCTGGCGCAGCATTCACGGTCACATTGTAAGTTTTTTTACAACCAGTAGCAAGTGCATAAGTGATCACCGCCGTACCGGCCGTGCTGCCAGTTACAACTCCTGAACCACCGACTATGACAGTGGTACTCAAAGAGCTCCATGAACCGCCAATTGTTGCATCGCTCAGAGTTATTGATGAGCTTTCACACACCCTAACCGGACCTGTAATAGCTGCCGGATTTGGATTAACAGTTACCATGATCGTAGCACGACAACCTGCGGGAGCAACTAAAGTATAATAGATCGGCGCTACACCCGGATTAACACCGGATACGATACCACTTGTACCTACACTTGCAGTGGCAGGTATACCGCTGCTCCATACACCGCCCGGTGTAATATCGGACAGGGATGTAGTTGAAGCCTGGCAGACACCTGCAGAACCGCTGATTGCAGCTGGTACTGGATAAACAGTAACAACTTTCGTTGCAGAAGATATACCCACAATATAACTGATCGTTGCAGTACCTGCACTCAGACCCGTTACAACACCGGTTACTGATATAGAAGCTATCGCTGCATCAGCAGGAGCAACGCTCCACGTACCACCCGGTGTTGCATCGAACAACGGAGTTGTAGAACCTGCACATACGTAGTAGTAATAACCAGTGATCGCTGCTACAGACACCGTGCCTGAACCGACTGTAACCAGTTTGGTAGCAGATGCTGCACCGCATACACCTGTAACATTATAAGAAATAGTTACCGACCCTGCAGATACGCCATGCACAATGCCGCCGGTAACTGTTGCATTACCATTGCTTGCACTCCATGTACCGCCACCCAGGGCATCAGTTAATGTAATATTTGAACCAATGGTCACTGATGATGGACCGGTGATCGTTCCTGTCGGTGTAGTATTTACAGTTACTGAGGTAGTTGCTGTATTTGAACAGCCATTTCCATCAGTACCGGTTACGGTATAGTTATTAACACCTGCAGACGGAGCAAAAGCACCGCCGTCTGTAACGCCGCCTGTCCAGCTATAAGAACTTGCACCGGTACCGCTTAAGGTAACTGTGGAACCGATACAGATCGCAACATCACCACCTGAAGTGCCCACCACTGGTAGTGCATTAACAGTTATAGATGTTGTAGCCGTATTGCTACAGCCATGCGCGTCTGTTCCTGTAACAGTGTACGCAGAGATACCAGGAGCCGGCGTAAACGCTGAACCGTTGGTGATACCACCTGTCCAGCTATAAGAAATTGCGCCGGTACCGCTAAGTGTTGCAGTTGCACCGGTACAGATACTGCCGCCGCCGGCAGATCCTACTGAAGGCAATCCATTAACAGTTACAGTAGCAACTGCAGTGTTGCTGCAACCATTACCGTCTGTACCTGTTACTGTATAGGTATTTATGCCAATGGAAGGGGTGAACGAACCACCGTCAGTGATACCATCTGTCCAGCTATAGGATACTGCACCTGTACCGCTGAGCGTTGCAGTTGCGCCTGTGCATATATCGCCGCCGCCGTTCGTTCCAACACTTGGCAGCGGATTAACCGTTACCACAGTGCTTCCGGTAACCGCTACCGAAGAACAACCAACTGTGCTGATATTGATAAGATTGATAGTTGATGTAGAAGAAACTGAAGTCAATGTTACCGTAGAGCTGCCCATCGCGTCAAGTGTAGTCGTAACAGTAGAGCCACCGTTGACGTTATAAGACACTACACCGGTAGGGTTACCGGAAAACACTACCTGTCCGTTACCACCTGAACAGAATGGAGCCGACAGTGTCGTTACACCTGCATAGCAAGATGGCGCAAACATCAGTCCGCGGAATGCCGTATTAGTTGGAGCTGTTGCAAGAGTAGCGACACCTACTGATGCCGCACCGCCCGCGGTTCCGGGATCTGTAAATGATATAATACTGTTGGTAATACTGGTCGCAAAAATTACCGGATTACTGCCGGAAAAATCAACTACCATACCTCTTGCCGCAGTCGATGTCGGGAAAGTATACAGTAAAGTGTAAACACCTGCGCTCGCGATGTACTTCGAGATACCTTTAACATCGTCCGCAACAAACAATATATTATTGTTCGGGCTAAAAGAGAAGCCATAAGGACTTGTACCCGTGGTAGCCGTAAGTACGTTAAGCGTAGTAGGAGTCGAAGCTGTTACGGGAATACCGGCACCTAACTTGCTTACATTCGTAAACGAACCGGAAGATGAAGTAAAATACAATTGACCGTTGAATATTTGCGGAAAACGTGTATTTGACAGGCCGGTGCTGATAGCTACAGGGCTAACTGTGCCTGCAAATGCAACAAGGCCTGAAGCGCCGCCGGTAATGAAGTAATTATTTCCTGATGCAGTACCGCCACGTGGGTTATTGCCTGAGATAAGTGTATTGGTTGTAGCAACTAATGAATAGCTCGCACCCGGATAAATGGCAACAAGTTCTCTTGCAAAAGCAGACGATGCAGTACCTGCAATACTTGCAGTACCTGCAGGCGCATTATAGCCAGCTACCAAAAGACGATCTCTCTCAGCAGATAGTGATAACATACCTTCTGACGTTGCAGAACCGCTTGTTGTCAGCGAATAAGCACCAGTCGTTGGCATTGGAACCGTGAGGCCGGTAGGCGCTCCTGATGTCGTGTATTCCACCAGTGCAATTGGAGTGGCCGCGCTCGAAAGAGCTGCCAGACCAGTGCCCGTTCTCACAACGACAAGGTTACCCCTTGTGAAACTTGCCGGGCTTGGCGCAACTGTTACCGTTACCGTAGCCGCAACAGGTCCGCACGCATTAGTTAAAGTGTATGAAATTGTTGTAGTTCCAACTCCAACACCGCTGACAAGACCCGAGGTACCTACAGTAGCAACACCTGGATTTGTGCTGCTCCATACGCCGCCACCGGTAGCATCTGTCAGATTAGTTGAGCTAGTCACATATATTGATGTGGCCCCTGTTATTGCATTAACTGTTGGCGTAGTAACTACGGTCACATTTAAAGTAGCGTTTGTGCTGCAGCCGAAACCATTGGTTACGGTATAAGATATTGTAGCAGTTCCTGCTATTGCGCCGGTCACATTGCCAGACGCATCAACAGTAGCATTTGATGAGCTGCTGCTCCATACACCGCTGCCGGTAACGTCCGATAATGTAATTACACTGCTAAGACAAACACTGTTTGCGCCGGATATGGCCGCAACTGCAGGTACCGGGTTTACTGTTACTTCGGCACTAGTTGCACAACCTTCTGGCGTTGTAAATACGATTGTTGCTGTACCGGCAGATAAGCCGCTTACAATTCCGGAAGTTGAACCAACAGAAGCTACTGAACCCGACGTGCTCCATGCACCTGAGAATGCATCTGTTAGAGTAGACGTTGCACCCACACACATGGTAAGTGTCCCTGATATTGCTGATGGTACGGGGTTAACGGTTACAGACGTACTGCCGCTAACCGTATATGGAGACCCTCCTGATGGAGTGACGCTTGTTAAAGTATAGGTGGTAACGCCAATTGCAGGTGTTACACTTACTGTTGCTGTACCCGCGCCATTTAACAATACGGTAATACCTGAAGAAGTACCGTCACCATAGGTTACAGTCGCACTTGCAGTACCGTTGAAAGTAAGTGTCGCGCCTGATCCGTTACAGATATTAGTACCGCCTGTAACTGTTGCAAATGGTATATCTATTACTGTAAGTATAGAAGTAACACCGCTCACGGATGGATTTGAACATCCTGCAGCAGATACTGCGCTGGTTACAGCATAAGTATAACTGCCGATACCCGGAGGTGTTACGCTAACAGTAGATGTGCCGCCTGCACCAATAGTTGTAGTAGCCGGTCCGCCGCCGGTCCATGTGTACGTAATAACATCGCCAACATTACCGGTGAAAGTAAGTATTTGCGGAGAACCGGTTGGTATTGTAGCCGTAACCGGTGATAATGATGGAGCCGGAATTGGATTAACGGTAACTGTTACAGATGTACCGATCGTTTGTACGATAGTACCGTCTGTAACACTTCCCAGTGCATAAGTAGCGCTTGAAGTTATCGTGCCGGTGCTTACTGTGTAAATACCGGTCGCACCAAACGTTACCGGTGAAGCAGCCGTACCATTAACACTATATGTCATGGTTGCATTCGGGCTGCCTGTAAAAGTAATAACTGCACTGCCGCTGCCGCAGAAAGCGGTATTACCGGTTACCTGCGCAGTAAATGGAGCCAAGGATACCCCCCTGAAAACACTATTCGTTGGTGCGGTAGCAATAACAGAATAGGTAGATGAAACCACACTACCCATATCAACAATTTTCGCAACGGTACTTGTTGCCAGTGTGTTGGTAACATATATTACCGGGTTTGCACCCGAGAAATCAGCAGCAACGCCTCTGACACTTCCTGTTACCGTATACACATAAGCTAATGACCATACTGAGCCGCTCCTTGTATATTTCTGCAAACCTCCGCCAGTTGCAGTACTTCTGTCATCTGCCACATAGCAGATGTCATTGGTGCTATTAAAAGCAAAAGCATAAGGAGAAGGGGTGCCTGATCCGTTGGTAATTGGAACCATGTTAGAAGTTGTCTGCCCGATAGTTGCAGGCAAACCGCCGCTTACTGAATATATCCCTGCAGCGCCTGCAGAGCTTATTGTAAAAAATAACTGGCCATTGGATATGCCAACGCAACGGGTATTTGAAGTAACCGTTTGAACACCTGCTACGTTTACACCTCCGTCTACAAAAAGATTAGTACCACCCGGAGTACCGCCGGTCCAATGATAAGTATTGCCATCGCTCACTGCGCTTCTTATATTGTTGCCAACATAGAAATTAACATCCTTAGCAACATAGTTATATACACCCAGCCCGTCTACTTTACCAACTCCCCGTGGCACACCGGCAACACCGGTTATACTTACACCACCGCCTAAGGCAAGATTATAACCAGTTATGGATAGGAACTTTCCATTGACAGAACGGTTAAGATACCCGTCAGATGTACCTGTGCCGCTTTCAATAAACCCGTTTGTTCCGTTATCAGGAACAGCAATGGTCTGCACCAGTGCGTTCGTTGAAGGATTGTATTCCACCACAAAAATAGAGTTTCCCTGGTTTGTAAGCGGCTGCGAACCATCGCTTTTACCGATCTGCTCAACCACGATATTACCAACACTTGTTGGCACCAGCGGTGGCGCCACAACGGTCATAGTTACTGTAGCTACGGCAGTACCGCAACCAACCACCATATAAGAGATCGTGCTGGTACCTGGTACCACGCCGGTAACAATACCTGTAGCAGAACCAATTGTCGCGACACCTGCATTTGAGCTGCTCCATGTACCGCTGCCTGTTGCAGTAATATCAGTCAGTGTTACAGAACCGGTGCCAACAATTGTAGTTGTTCCGTTTATAGTGCCTGCATTCGCAAGCGGGTTAACGGTTACCACCTGTGTTGAAGCTACCGAACAGCCGAAACCGTTCGTTACCGTATAACTGATCGTTGCAGTACCTGCTATTGCACCTGTTACATTACCGGAAGCATCAACTGTTGCATTTGATGAAGAGCTGCTCCATACGCCGCTGCCAGTAGCATCAGACAATGAAATAGTACTGCCAACACATACGCTTGTAGCGCCTGAAATTGAAGCAACAGAAGGTGTTGCATTTACAGTTACGACAACCGATGTTGTACAACCACCCGAGGTAAATACGATCGTTGCTGTCCCAGAAGACAGACCGGTAACAATACCTGAAGATGAACCAACAGAAGCCGCACCCGAAGTGCTCCATGTTCCTGAAGATGCATCGGACAGTGTTGTAGTCCCGCCCACACACACAGTGAGTGTACCTGAGATAGAAGCAGGCAAAGGATTAACGATTATCGTAGCGCTGCCCGAAACCGGAGTTTCAGATCCGCCTGACGGAGTTACGCTTGTCAGATTATAAACGGTAGTGCCGACAAGTGGAGTTACACTGAGTGTCGCTGTTCCTACGCCATCTAATAATATGGTAAGGCCGCTGGTGGTGCCGTCGTCATAAGTAACGGTTGCATCAGGTGCGCCGGTAAAAGTAAGTGTAGTACTCGATCCATCACAGATAGTTGCATCACCGCTGATGTTAGCGAAGGGGGCGTCTGTCACCGTCAGTATCGACGTGATACTGCCGGTCGGTGATGAATTAGTACATCCGATTGAAGATGTTGCGCTTGTTACCGCATAAGTATAGGAACCTGCTATGACCGGCGTTACACTCACTGTCGATGTACCACCGCCACTAATCGTAGTAGTAGCCGGACCACCTCCGGTCCAGGTATATGTTATTACATCTCCGGCATCACCCCCAAAGGTCAGTGTCTGGCTGCTGCCGGTGTTCAACGACACCGTTGCCGGTGACAATGTTGGTGAAGGAAGTGCATTTACCGAAACTGTTACCGAAGTACCAACTACCTGAACGATTCTTCTATCAGTCACGCTGGCGAGGGCATATGTTGTATTTGAGGTTATCGCGCCGGTGCTCACCGTATAAATACCTGAGGCTGGTATGCTCACAGTCGGTTGCACCGTAGCATTGATACTGTAAGTAATTATTGCATTAGGAGTACCGTTAAAAGTTATTACAGAACTTCCACCACTGCACACAGTGGCATTGCCGGAAACTGTTGCAGTGAACGGCGCAAAAGTTATCCCACGGAAAATTGTGTTAGTAGCAGCAGTTGCAAGGTTGGTCACCGAAGGAATTCCGGATACCGACGTTGTTGCTCCTGTAGCGTCATTAAATGTTACGATATTTGTATTGTTTGCGCAAAAGATATTAACCGTTGTTCCTGTAACCGTTGCAGTAATACCGTAATAGCCTACAGCTGGTGTATAGGAACCTGCAGCCGTCCATACGCCGGCGCTTTGATAGTATTTATTAATAACCCGATTACTATTACTTTGAACATACATAACATTGGTACCTCCGTTATTAACTACCACCAATGCGTATGGGTCTACTGCTGCGCCTGAAGACACGATAGGAGTTGCCGTGACCGTACCCGAGGTTGGCAAACCGGTTACCGAATAAACACCAGTAGTTCCTGACGCTGTTGATACATAAAGCGAGCTGCCATAGATATACGGCACACGGGTATTAGCACTATTAGGAACAGCGACCTGGGTAGCAGCTACACCAGTAGTACTTCCCTGGTGAGCAACATACTTTACACCTCCTGTTGTGGCAGTTCCATTACCTGCCATCCAATAGTTCAATCCGTCCGATGAGGTCACCCCTCTGAAGTTATTGCTACTATATGCAGATGCATTAGTTACAACTGTACTGGCAAGGGAGCCAAAGGGATCCACCCGGGTAATTACCTTATTAACTGCAAGCCCGGCAACACCCGCCGTCGCGACAGCAGCATCGTAACCCGGCACTACGATATACTTGCCATTTGCTGAAACCGATATAAACCCATCGGATGAAGCAGAGCCGCTTTCAGTTGCCTGGTTCAGCGAGCCGGAGGTACTTGTTGGTATAGCAACGGTATAAGTTGCCGCACCACCTAAGATACTGTATTCATCAAGAAATACCGGAAAAGCTGCACTACTTAGCGCGCCTGAACCGGTTCCAATTCGCTCTACTACAAGCCGTCCGGCTGTAAACTGTGCAGTTGCCGTGTCGGCAAGCAGAAATAGCGTTGCGAAGATGCTCATGCATACCAGCGATCTCGCAAATTTTGTGTGTGTTCGGAACATAATCGGGGATATTTTTAGGATGCAAATATTGCCATCGAATGTTACTGAATTGATGCCGTAGGGTTATGCAACTATGAACAAATTGTTACCCCGAAATTCATATACAACCGACTGTGAACGCAAACTTTAACGGAATACTTCATCGTTATCTAAATATTAAGTTATAGCGAACAATTTGTTTGCTGCAAAAGATTAACGCAACGTGGCACATTGTCAAAATAAGAAGCGGACTACCTAACCGGTAATCCGCTCCATTCAAAAACATAGATTAATATCAATATTTCTAGCGTCCTATAACAAAATGAATGACAATATTTTCACTTCCTGTACGCAGATTGAGCTGATACATGCCATTCGCCATACCGCCATTCAATGATACCGCCTCATCAATTTTTCCTCCATTCGACCTGGCGACATTTTGATACACCACATGGCCAATAATGTCGGTAATTTCCACAACAACGGCTGCATCATCCTTTGCTACCAATGATCCTCTTATTAAAAACTGCCCATTGTTCGGGTTAGGTATCAGCCTTATGTTATGTACCCCTTGGGTTACTTGCGGCACCTCTGTGTAAATGATCCTGATCTTTACCGCATTGAAAGATGCGTACCCGCATGCGCCTGCAGCAACCACGGCACAGGACACGGAATCATTATTTGAAAAATTTGACGCTATAAACATTGCACTGGTTGCACCTGGCATCGGCATATCATTGATGAACCATTGGTATGAAACCGAAGGTCCGGCATTGCTGACAACTGCCGTGAATGTATCAGACTGGAGTGGTCCAATGACCGTGCCCGGCATTGCTGTCAGCAAAACAAATGGTACGTAAGCAGTATCTATTTGCATAACTATATTATTACTGGCGACCGTATCTGAAACTACGCACTGCAGACTGCTAACCAGCTCGCAATATATATTGTCATTCGCTGCCGGAGTGTATCCGTATACACCACCTGTGCCAGCTTGTATTCCGTTTATGAACCAAAGATACTCCGGTGCAGTTCCGCCATTAACACCCAATGCAGTAAATATTGCATAAGAGCCCTGGCATACTGTATCTCCCGGTGTAGCAGAAATATGCACAGAGCTGGTATCACTATTTATAACGGTCATTACATCCGAATCCTCTGTTGTGCCAGGTGAAGCACAAACAGCATTGCTTGTAAGCCTGACAGTAATAGTATCGCCATTTGACGGTGTGAAATTATAAGTACTGTTTGTTGCTCCGGTAATAATTCCGCCATTCACCGACCATTGATACACGGGAGCAGAGCCGCCGTTGGACGTTGTGGTAGTGAACGCCACCGGTATACCGGCACAAATAGTATCACCAGTTGCGGTAGAAATAACAATAGATGGAACAGCTGTGGAATTAACAGTAACAATAGTAGTCATGATGCATCCGGTCGATAACGCATAAGTAATGGTCGATGTCCCTGCGCTCACCCCCGTTACCAGTCCTGTCTCTTCGTCAACTGATGCGTTCGTATTGCTGCTGCTCCACGAACCGGAACCTACATCACTTAAAGTTACAGTATGCCCTTCGCAAATATTTGTTGTTCCTGATATAGCGCCAGGCAATGGATCAACGTTCATGCTCCATGTTGTATAGCATCCTGTTGCCAATGCATAGCTGATCGAAACACTGCCGGCCGAAACACCTGCAACGATACCAGACGTACCAACGGAGGCATTTGCGTTACTGCTGCTCCATGTACCGCCAACGGTCGCATCGCTCAGATGTGTTGTCGATCCAACACATACATTAGTCGTTCCTGTTATCAATCCTGGAAGTGCATTAATAGTAATAACTTTCACAACATAACATTGTGTAGGCGATACCATATAACTGATCGTCGCCGTGCCTGCGGCGATACCCGTTACCACACCTGACGTACCGGCACTAGCATTCGCGGTACTGCTCCAGTTTCCGCCGGGACTAGCATCACTAAGCGTTATTATCTCGCCTTCACAGACAGATGACGGCCCCGTAATACCCAATGGCAGCGGATTGACCGTTACAGTAGTATAAACTTCGCCGCCACCGGAAAAGGAAAAAGTAATTATTGAAGTACCCGCACTTACACCCGTAACTACGCCCGTACCCGAACCAACTGTAGCATTACTATTGCTGCTGCTCCATGTACCGGTTCCAAGGTCACTTAACGCGGTCACTGATCCGGCACACACTGTCATTGCCCCTGTAATAGCAGGTAGTGTTGCAACTATAGTGAGTGTGGTCGTAGTAGAGCATCCGGTCGCTAAAGTATAGGTAACAATTGAGGTACCCACCGCCACTCCGGTCACTAAGCCGGTAGCATCGATAGTAGCATTACTATTGCTAATGAGCCAGTTGCCGTCTCCCGAATCGCTCAGAGTTGTGGTATACCCTACTGATACAGATGCGGTACCAAGGATCGGTGAAGGCAAAGCATTGACTGTCACCGCTCTGGTTGTAAAGCATCCGCCAACAGGCGATGTATAAGTAATAACAGAAGTGCCTGCGGTTATGCCTGTAACAATACCGGATGCGTCAACGAAAACATTTCCGTTACTGCCTGTCCATGTACCCAATCCTGCAGCACTCAGTGTTACTGAAGAGCCCTCGCAAACATTATCCGCCCCAGATATAGCATCAGGGATTGGATTAACAACAATGATCGTAGTCACTGAGCAACCTGTGCTCAGTCCATAAGTAACCGCAGTCGTGCCCGATGACAATCCGGTAACATTTCCCGATCCATCCACCGACGCGATCGCATTACCACCGCTCCATGTGCCACCGCCATCACTACTTAATGCGATTGACGAACCAACACATACCGCACCGGCGCCTGAGATCGGTGCTGGCAATGGATTTATAGTTACTGTTGCCATTGCCGTGCAGCCGGTAGGTAGTACATACGTTATCGTAGCCGTAGTGCCACCGGTCAGGCCTGCAACAACACCTGTACTATTTACACTTGCATTGCTGCTTCCTGTGTTCCATGAGCCTCCTCCTGCATCTGTTAGTTGTGTGGTTGCGCCTTCGCATACCGTAAGTGTACCGACAATCACATTCGGTAACGGGTTCACCGTCACAACCGCAGTAGAACTGCAGCCGGTTGGCAGTGTATAAGTGATTGTTGTAGTCGTGTTTCCTGAAATACCGCTTACCGATCCGGATGCAGACACCGGGGCATTGCCAGGGTTACTGCTTTCCCAGGTTCCGGAGCCGACATCAGTAAGCTGAGTGGTTGAACCCTCACAAACAGTAAGTGTACCATTTATTGACCCTGGGTTAGCATTAACGGTCACCACAACGGTCGCAGCGCAACCACCAGATAAAAAATAGCTAATTGCTGCGGTGCCCGCCGATGTACCGCTCACTAAACCGGCAGAACCGACAGCTACATTACTGCTGCTGGTACTCCAGGCACCACCTCCGGTAGCATCGGTCAGCTGTGTTGCGCCTCCCTGGCATATTGACAAAGTCCCGCTTATTGCTGCCGGTGAGGGGTTGACAGTAACAACAGTTGTACTGCTACACGTAGTAGGCAGTGCATACGTGATCGTTGCAGTCGTATTTCCGGCAATACCTGTAACTAAGCCTGAACTTGATACAGTTGCGTTGCTGCTGTTATTGCTTGTCCATGTTCCACCTCCATCTGCATCCGTAAGCTGCACAGTCGCTCCCTCGCATACTGTGAGTAAACCATTAATGCTGCCCGGATTAGGATTGACCGTGGCAATAGTAGTTATTGCACAGTTGGTAGCTAATGTATAGGTGATCGTTGAAGTTCCTGTCGTCACGCCCGTAGCTGCCCCCGCAGAACCTATTGTTACATTTCCATTGCTGCTGCCCCATGTGCCACCGGCATCAGTGTCAGTCAATTGGTTCACGGATCCTAGACATATCGACAGCGCTCCGTTTATTGGCGCCGGCAATGCGTTTATTGTTACGACAGCAACAGCAGCGCAGCCGGATGAAAATGAAAAACTGATAGTACTGGTGCCACCACCCACACCGCTAACAAGTCCTGTGCCCACAGTTACGGTAGCCGTGCTGGTATTGCTGCTACTCCAGGTCCCGGCTCCCGCATCAGAGAGTTGGGTGGTTGTACCCTGGCAGGTCACTAGTGTGCCTGAAATACTGCCGGGTGTGACATTTGCTGTTGTGATAGCAGTAGCGATACAACCTGTCGGCAACCTGTATGTGATAATAGATGTGCCGGCTGTCACACCACTGATGCAGCCCGTGGTTCCTACAGAAACATTGCCATTGTTACTGCTCCACGTTCCCCCGGCCACGGCATCGCTGAGGCAATTCGTTGACCCGATGCAAACTGCGCGGGTTCCAGTGATGACCGATGGGGCTATATTGACTGTGACTACTACCGTGACAAAACAACCTCCTGCAAGTGTATAAGTAATCGTAGCAGTAGTACCGCCTGTCACACCGGTCACAAGTCCGCTGCTGCCAACTGTGGCATTGCCCGGATTGCTGCTCGACCATATTCCGCCGCCGCCAGCGGCCAGCGACGTAGACCGCCCCTGGCAAACCTGCAATATACCGGAAATACTTCCCGGCATAGCATTAACTGTTACTATCGCTGAAACGGAACACCCGCTGGCTATGGTATATGTTACTGCGGCTGTCCCCAATGATACGCTTGTCACAAGCCCGTCCGAACTGCCTATAGTGATATTCCCGCTGCCCGTGCTCCATGTTCCTCCGCCCGCATCTGTCAGTTGTGTATTCGAACCTAGGCATACATTAAGATTACCCGATATCGGTGCCGGCGCCGGATTAATGGACATCGTCATACTCGCTGTGCTGCTGCAGGTGCCGTTAGTCGCCGAAACGGTATATACGGTTGTACTCCCCGGGGCAGTGTATACTGTATTAGTCACTGTACCTGTATATCCTGCCGTCCCGCCGGAATTGGTATACAACCCACCAAGCCCGGCCCAGGTAACATTTGACTGAAAGTTGTAAGAGATGGTGATTGACCATGAAGTTATAGTAAAAGTAGAATCACGGTAGTTATCAAGCCCTACCAGCGACCATGTTCCGTTAGGATCACCCGCCTCAAGCGGCGCCCATGACGTGGTAGTTGCGGCATATGTGGAAAATGGCTTTGTCAATGCAGCATTCGTGCGCGCACTCGCAGCGTAAACACCCGTCCATGGTGCGCCGATAGGGGAATTGGGTATAGGCGTAAGTCCAGCAGAACTAATAGTCGTGTTTACAAAGTTAACCCCGCTGTTGCTCGTACCTGAAGCAAATAAATTAAGAACGCTGCCATTCGGAGCTGCAAGATTCAACTCCGCATCTCCGTCAAATCCGCAATTGATATTAAACGTCACCGCAATACCGGTAACCGTCGCGCCCACTGGAACACCGCTAACTGCAAGCGTGGTAGCGGTGGGTGCTACTGTGCTGCACAATACTGATATTGGCCCCGATGCCACGGTCGTACTTCCCGGAATAAGCCCGCCGGATGCTGTGAGCAAACGAGGTGCGCTGCCACCGCACAAATAAAGAAACGATGGCGACACGCTTACCGCGCCCGGCTGACTGTACACATTCACAGTTGCAGTTACATTGGCTGCACAATCTCCGTTGCTATATGCATAAGTAATTACCGAACTGCCCGTAGCAATGCCACTTAGAGCACCGGAAGAACTACCTATCAGGGCAACGGCTGTATTACTGCTGCTCCAAATTCCACCCGTAGTTGCATCGCTCAGCGTGGTCACAACAGGCGAGCCTGAATAACAAAGATTCGCATTTCCAGCTATCGGCGACACTACAGGCAACGGATTGACAGAAATGATCTTTGTAGCAGAACCCGAGCAAAGCCCGCTGGAATAAGTATAGGTAACAACGGCGGTCCCCACTGAGTTGCCGATCACTATTCCTGAGGCAGAGCCAATGGAAGCCGATCCTGAGCTGCTCCATGTACCACCGGCTGCAGAGTCGCTCATCGTTATGCTCGAACCAAAACAGACGATCGAAGAACCTGATATCGGTGGCACATACAGGCTTGTATTCAACTGCGCAACTACAGTGGCAGAGTTTGTACATGCACCAATTGCCGCCGTAACATTGTATGTAGTAGTTACCAGCGGTTTTGCGTACACACTGCCGGTATTTGCTCCGGTATATGATATGCTGGCTCCCCCATCTGTGTACAAGCCTGTAGTTGGCGACCATGTAACGCTCGGCGGAATGATGTAGGAAATATTCAGAATCCAATTGGTCAAGGTCCCCTCCCCGGCACCAAAAGCATAAATGTTATCTGCAATAAATGTCCAGTTACCATTCGGCGTACTATACAGGCTCGACCATGAGGTCACATTCGATTTAAGCGCAGGTGTAGTAAACCCGGCGGTAGAAGGGACGGTATTGGCAAGGGAAGCAATGTACAAAACGCCCGGCACCAATTGTGTAGTTCCTTGCGCAACCGTACCTGCCGAACCAACCTGAATGTTCCGGAAATGGCAATTAGGCGCGGATCCCCCCGTTGCATTGATAAGATTGAGGATGTTACCGTTGGGGGCTCCGAGATTATACACATAGTCCCTTCCTTGCGAACTTGCTGAGTTTGAATCACTGAACGTAACCATAACATTGGTGATGATCGCACCTGCAGGGATACCGCTTACCGGTATGTCGCTGGATATAGCCGTGTTATAGGGTATCGGTATAGAAATGCCTCCCGAGTTACCCGTAAACGATAGCGTTGCTGTGTCGCCCGACGCCGACACCAACTGGGCAGGGCTGCTTGGGCAAAGGCTCACAAGCAATGGCGAAACCACTGGCGCGGGCGGTGTTGGATTGATCGTCAGTACAGCAGTCGCAATACAGCCCGTACTTGCTGCGGTATACGTTATAATGACATTTCCCGATGCCAGGGCATTATACATTCCCGATGATGACCCTATGGATACAACACTTGCATTGTTGCTGCTCCATGAACCTGCACCTGTTGCATCACTTAGTGTTGCGCTAAGCCCGATGCAGCCACTAATGGTTCCGGTTATAGCAGCAGGAGATGGGTTAACAGTAACTAAAGCTGAAACTGAATTTACCGTTGTCGCGGTCGGGATACAGCCCACATTGCTCCGGTAATAAATAGATGTTGCGATTACAGATGTAGTATATGTTGCAGCCGTAGCTCCCGAAATATTCGACCAGGACGAACCATCGGTCGATGACTGCCACTGGTAAGTATTACCGGTATTCATTGTTGCTCCATCAAGACTGAGTACAGTAGTTCCGCTGCTGCAGATCAGTGCAGGAGAGCCGGTGGCACTTCCCGGAGAAGTTGTACAATCCAGACCACCCGCGACATAAGCACCCGAAAAAGTGCCACCATTCACTCCGACTGTTGTAGACGCAAAGGGAAGCAGTGGCGCAGATCCGCTCGTAATATTTGTCACTGATGGTGACGTTACCCATGCACCGCCCGCATATTCCCTGATGATATAACCCGTATTAAGGCCGAGTCCGCTCGTAATATCTGTGCTGCTATAGCTCAGTGATACATTTACTGTAGTTGGGTTTACACTGGTGCTGGTCACCGTCCAGTAGCGGTTTACAAAATTACCTGTATTCACATACGATGTCGCCATTGACGGATGCATTCCGGCAGTTGATTTCACATTAATGCTCCCACTGTTCTGGCTGTTGCTGAAGTTGAGTAATACAGGTGAATAAGTATTGTCGCCATTTTCATAAAACATACTCGTTGTGCCTGTTGCAGGCATCACTTTCAACAAATTGCCATTTACGTATGATGTTACATTACCTCCGGTAACAGTCCCACCCGCGCCAATGCTCAATGTATAGGCACCAGTACTCAATACCCCACTTGTTAAGGTCATCCTTCCGCTAACATTCATTGGAGCGTTTAATGCAAGCCCACCACCTGTGTTATTCATGGTGATGTTCGACAGTGTATTCCCGCCGGTTACACTTGACGTGTATGTTTGCACACCAGAGCCATTGAATATCAATTCACCTGCACCCATTGTAAGCAAAGAATTATCTCCGTTGTTGTAACTAAAATTCCCACCAACAGAAATATTATTGTCCTGGCAGTTAAAATAGCCTGTTGCTGCGGCAGTGACAATCAAATTACCTTTTACCGATAAAGTTGATCCGCCGGTAGGCGGGTTTATTTTCACGTTTATGCTGTTATTCAGCACCAGATTATTCACGGCTGCCACACAGGGATTTGAAGGAACGCCATTACCCCTGATATTACAAGAGCCACTCCCCGAAGAATTAAGGCTTACTGTGCCCGTGAAATTGTATGCCGTCGTCGCACCACCACAGTCAAAATTGTTGATAACGTTAATAGTGTTCCCGCCATCATAAAAAAGTGGCGTAGCGCCACTCAACACCATAAGCACGCTGTTCTCAGTTGTGATAGTAGTATTGGGAGCCAATGTGACCGGACCAGCCGTCTTCAGATTAGTGCTGCCCACATCAAGGTTCCATATGGTCAGTGGCCGTCCGTTCGCATTGATCACCTGTGCGTTATTACCATAAGCTGCAAGGGTATAGCCCTTGGCTGCATCTGCGCCGTTAAAAGCCGATGAGCCCTGCAGCGTAAAATCTCCCGAAAAATGCACCTTCTGGTTTGCAACAGGTACGATCACAGTTGAATTATTGAAAGTGATACTACCATAAGAAGGTGTCACGGTAGGTATGGTTACACCGGAAAGGTTCGAAAAGACCACAGTACTGTACTGGCTGATAGCCCCCAACGCTGGAAGTGCGCCATTTTGCAATGTCAGTGTTCTGCCCGCATTCACGTCAATTGTCGCCGAGATAGTATTCGAAGCGGTATTTACAAAGTCTGTTCCGTCCACTATGACCTTTGAGCCTGCACCGGATACAGACCAGTTGCCTCCCAGTATCCCAGCTGTACCATTTGATATGTGGAAAACCTGGCCATCAGTTGTAAAGTTTGCAGGGGCAGTTCCGCTACCATCCGCATTTGTACCCCAGGTAGCTAAGATATCCATACTGCCGGAAGCTTTGCTGTAATACTCCGTTGTGGTATTTTGCTGTGCAACAACACTTGAAATTGAGAATCCCGGATGCACACTGCCACTACCCGATACATTCCTGGATATCCATCGTAACTCCACCACCGGTTGATTAGTACATGCTGCCGGCAAGACAACATAAATGGTGGCTGGGTTATATGCAGTTGTTACTGCTGCATTTGTATTAGTAAGTGCATTGTTACGGTATGTGGCATTTGCGATTGTAGTAAAGGTGCCCGATGTGCCGATCCGGTACTGCAGGTCTAACTCATCGATATAGCCACCTGCGGTTTGCCCTTGTGTTGCGGCGGTATATATAAGCTGAACACTCCCAGAGGCAACCGATGTAGTATTCAGTGCGAGACAAAGTGCGTTTACCACAGAGCCGGACATTAAACCTATCTTACCCCACATATCTCCAACAAACGGACTGGTAGTAGCATTCGTTTGTCCTGCAAACAGCGGTTGATTACCCGATGGTGCGGCAGTTAAAACTACAGTTGTAAGCGAACCCGGCACTGTCCATCCTTGAAAACCGGCTGGATATGTCGTGGTGCTGCCTGTGAGTGAAGAAAAATTCTGCGAGTATGGCAATGCCTGCGCAACAGGATCTGTTTGTCCCCACGCAGAACTGGCAAATAGCTGAAATGCAAATAGAATAATAAACGCAAAAAATCTTACAGGCACACAAAGTGAATGTCGGAGCATAACATGACGGCTTTTAGTGTTGCAAATGTGGTATTGCAATGTTACCGGAAAGCAATTTTTTTGTTACGTTTATGATAATTCGCAGGTATGCAATCTGCGATCACTTCACGTGTACCTGCTCCTCAAACAACACATTATGATGGCCCGTTATTTTTAGTGTATACTCCCCGATCGGTAACTTGCACTTTATCTGCACATCGCGATCCTTTATCATCAACGTCTTTTTCAATTTCGTATCGCCGTCTTCAATACAAGCAATGGTTACCAACTGCCCTATCACATCTGCCGGCAAGTGTATAGACATTACTCCGTCCACAGCAGGATCAACAGAAATGGTTTCCTTGTAGAAAATCGGTTTCCCTGCAATTTCCGGTTCCTGGAGGCTTATGCCATTAACATTTGAAGTAACTTCCAAGTCCACCATCACCGGATATTTATTCGACATCTGGTACAGCGCCTCTATAACGTCCTCGGGCGCTGACATATTAACATGCGCATTCTTATTGTTAATCGAGACCTTTAGACGTTGCCCGTCATTGCCAATCGTGCGGTATGAGTTAGGGATGTAACGTATGTAGTTGGCGTTATTGACGATCCACTGTGAAAGAAAAATATGGTCGTACCAGTTCTTCCCACCTCCACCCGTACCGCATGGATTAGGCACGCTGGCAGATTCCCGCGTTGATGTTGTGAAATATGCCGAATACTTTGCATCGTGGTCCCACTTCGCCGGATAGCTAAGCTTCCTGTCCGGAAAAAATGGAGGATCATAGAACCTGAAATTTGTATCAACAGGTTGTGTAAGGGTTTGGTAAAAGGTCTCTTCAGAACTCCGGACATTGAAATCGCCTATATTTATCATGTTAGGCAAGTGTGTAAAATGCTCTCGGGTATGATTGATCACTTCGCCGATCTGTATACCCCTTACTGCTGCAAAATCATCTCCCGACATATCATGATTCGGTATCACATAGAGAAACGTGGTATCACGCGTCCTTTCAAGATTAGGGTCCTTGTAATACAATTTATACGTGTTGAAATCGGTGATATTGGAATAAGATGAGACAATCGAAACAAACCCTAACTTCCGTTGGTCATAAAAAACAACCGACATATTGTTTATTCTTGAAGCATTTGTAAAAGGACAATGCGCATACCTGCCGGGGAATGCAGCATTGAGCGCATACAGGATTACAGAGTCAGCAAACCCATATGGCGCTGTACCATACTTATCATCCGCCGTTAACTTGATGGCCCCCATCTTTTCAAGCGAAAGAATATCGGGATTGGTAAAGCTAACTATGGTTTTAAGATACCCGTGATAAAGGCTGCCTGCACCCTGGCAACCACTACCATAGTAGAGTACGTTGTAGCCCATCACACGCAGTGTGTCCTTTTGTGCAAAGGAAACGGTGCCCGCCAACGTAAGGAGAACTGAAAGAACAAAACGTATCATCCTGATTTTACCAAATTACTGCAATGAAAAATAGGAAATTCAATCAATACAACTACAAGGATTAAAAGAGAAAAGGCCACATTAAGGCCTTTTCCAACAAATTGAACCAGTTGATAATCTACAGTTTAATAAACTTCAGCTTACTCACTTTTCCGGAAGTATTCTCACGGATCGTAATAAAATAGTTGCCCGACTCTAAGCCGGACGTATTTATAGATACATGAGTGTCGCCTGAGCAGCCTGTATAGACAATATGGCCTGTTGCATTGGTGATCATTACAGATTTATCGCCGGTCATAGTAGTCGTTACTTCCAAGCTATTGGCCACAGGATTAGGAAACAATATATAGCCTGCGGCTGTATGCATTAGATTGGCAATATCGGTAGTGCTTCCGATAGAGTCTCCTTCCACGGTCACGTTATCAAACCTGTTATTGCCCTGTGTGCCGGTATCGTTACCTGAGAAAGTGATACGGAATACCAGGTTCGCGTTGTTATTGGCAGTTGTATCGTTAAAAGAAACAGTAACAAGTTTAAAAATAGTGTCTGCTGCATCCGAGGTTTCAGACAGTCCGCTGGTCTTCCAGTTAGTTCCGCCATCGGTGCTGTAATCAAAGTTTTGGACAAGCATACCATGTGTAAGGCTCGACAATTCGGTCGCATATTTCAACACAATATTCTTAAAATTTGTTGTTGGGATATAAAAATAAAGCTTCATGCTATCGCTTGGGTTACGTGCCCTGATTGCCGCGCCCGGCAGCTCTCCCATGCGTGCGTTCAATGTATCCCTATCGCTGGCAACAGGCTGCAGTGAATCAATATAAGTATTTGGCGCCGTACCTGTATTGCTTTTATAAAGTATGTTCGGATTTGATCCGGCAAGGTCGGTGTAATCCGCTACAATACCATTGATCGTTGGCGTATACATAGCTCCCTGATTATAATCATTAAAATGCCAGTAGTGAATCAACGTTTGTCCGGTACCCTTGGTTTGGAAAACCAGCATAGCTCCAATGCAACACAAAAGAGTAAGCACATTTCTTTTCATAAAATTATTTTAGTGCAAAGAAATACCAACTGTGTTATGAGAATATTACTCCTGGGTTAAGGAAAGGTTGCCTGTAAAAAGCATAACCTCACAAAAGACAACACTAAAAAAAATCAGTTCGCTGGCAAATTAACCAGGTTTCAGCCTTCGAAACATTTTGGTTACCGTTAAATAATATGTCCTTAATACTTTGATAACATACAGTACTGACTTTCGCTCAATCGATCCATGTTGGGACAAACTCATTAATGCGCACACTGCTTCTTGTTAATTTATTGGCTACACCGCTATTCGTGTCATCGAGGCAGAATGACCCACCACAACACCGGCTTAAGTATGAACACTCCCGCTCATTAAAAAATATACCTGAACCCTCGGGCATTGCCTTCGATAGCACAACGAGCCATTGTTTTATTGTAAGCGACCATGGCAAACTGTTTGAATGTGATCACGACGGCAACATCCTTCGGAAAGCTCAGAACGAAGGAATAGACTTTGAAGGCGTAGAAGTAAAAGATAGCTTCATTTATGTGTCCGATGAAGCTCCCCGGATGATATACAAGTATCGCAAGAGCGACCTCTCCCTTACAAAGCAATATAGTGTGTCATGGGATGGCGCTATGAACAAAGCTTTTGAATCCATTACTTACAATTATTCAAAGAAGCGCTTCATAATGGTGTCCCAAAGCCCGGTAAACATAATAGAATACAATGAAGATTTTAAAGAATTGAACCGGTACCCGTTTCACAAAGCAAGAAGTATTTCGGAAGCAAGATGGTACGGGAGTTATATATATCTGCTTAGTGCGCTCGATGAGACAATTTATAAGTGCAACCCACTGACTTATGAAGTAAAGGAAAGCTACAAGATTAATGTATTTAACGCGGAAGGCCTCGCTTTTGACAAAGTGGGGAATGTTATAGTTACATCAGATGACTTCCAGAGAATCTATTTTTTCAAGAATCTGCCACACACAATAAAACAATAAAAAATGAAAAGACAATTACTTGCTTCGTTAGCTGGAATATTCTTATCAGCAACGTCCTATGCCCAGTTTTCCGATCTGCAGAACAACAATCTTGGCCCTACGCCATTTGTACTTAGCTCGGATAATAACACTATGGAAATCAGAGGTAGGGCCTCTTTTTACTACCAAAACAGGTTCCTGAAACAAGGGAACAACGACCTCAAGCATAATGGTTTTGATGTAAAGGATGCAGACATTGATTTTTTCGGAAAAACAGCCAGCAAGTTTACTTACGAATTCCATTTAAGCATTGTTGACCTGGTTACATCTTCCGCTCATGGCGCTTCATACGACCCCACAAATCCTGGCGTTAAGGCGGCCTATCTGCAATACACAGGTTTCCTGGTGCATGTAAAACTCGGATATGATAAACTGCCTTTCTCGCAGGGGTCTTTGAGCGAGGTATGGGGTACGCCTATGTGGAGCCATGCAAATCTATTTGGAGGCGATTTTTTTTCGCGCAGGGACTTAGGTCTTACACTGCAATCAAGATTATGGAAAAGCAGGATAAACCTCTATGCGGGCGTTTACAGTGGCATGGGTGAAAATTTCTTTGAATACGGCAATGATGCAAGTGGTAGATTCGAATACATAGGCCGTGCTGAATTTTCTTACCCCGGGAAAATGAAATATCACATAATAGATGAGGAAAACTCTTCCGTTTTCCGGTTCCGCGTAGCTGCTAATGCTCGCTATACAGATAAATCCCAGCCGGACGGCGGAAATATTATCGCCGACTATCCCGATATGCCCGGCATGTATGGCGTTCGTATGGTAAATGGCAAACGCGGCGTTTACGGCGCTGATGCGATGGTAAAGTATAAAGGTATTTCTGCCACTTTTGAAACAGACATGATGAGGATCCAACCGGCTAATAACAATGATCCACTTTATTACGGTACAGCAGGCACATTTAATGGTAAGTACATAAACGCAGGAGGATATTGTGCAGGCCTTAACTACGACTGGCAAAAAATACGTTCTGTGTTCTCAGTGATGTATGAAGACTTTAACGCCAATGATCTGGCAATTAATGCCAGTTCTGCCCACACCGCCGGTCAGCAAGCCTGGCTTTACTTAGGATATGCTTACATGGTTAATGGATTTGGCTCCGTTTTTAAAATTGAATACTATAGACCTGCGATAGAATCAACTAGTTTGAATTCGCTCAAATATTATGGCCAGGTACGCATTGGATACCAGGTTACTTTTTAATATGCCAACTCGTTCTCAACACTTAATTCAAACAAATTTTATGAAAAAATACACTTTGCGATTACTTGCCATCCTTTCAATAAGTATCGCATCCTGCGTAAAAGACCGGCTGGGGCCCGCTTCAACGATCATTAAAGCACCGACCGGCGATACTTTAATGTATTACTGGAATTTCAATTCAGAAGACTCATCACAGCACACACCAGATTTTGGCATCATCGCTGGTGCCCGTTTTGATTATGATGCGAGCTACATTGACTTTACAGTTGGGTCTTCGTTAAACATCAAAGGCACAGATACTGCGGCAGGGCAATCTCTTAGGGTCCGTAATCCTTCAACTTCTGTCACCTTCCATATGCCTACCACAAACTTTGACAGTATCCGCTTGAGTTTTGCCGAGCAGAGATCCGGTAGTGGCTCAGACCAGAATGCGATTTACTATACAGTAGACGGAACAAATTTTATTTCCACTGCATTCGCAAATAATGTTTACACCGTTAGTACAGATTTCGAACTGCATACTTTCGACTTCACTGCCGATACCAATGTCAAGCACAATCCAAAGTTTGCTGTAAAGATTGTCTTTACAACTAATAATACAGGTATATCCGGCAACGACCGATTCGACAATGTATCACTGTCGGGAGTCCGGAAGTAACGACTTCAGAATACTTATTGTCATTGAAATCTGCCTTGTAAGTGAAAATAAATCCACATAGAATTAAAGGGTCCCTGCTCCTTGGCGCTCTGTTAATATTCAATTTTTCACAAGCCCAGACAGACACGCTGCGTGTCATGGCATACAATGTCCTTTACTACGGCGATACACCTCCTTGTCAGGGGTCTCATTCAGCGGCTCATGGCTACTTGAGCACAATTGTTTCGTATTCAAACCCAGATATTATCGGGCTCGATAAAATGGCGGCAATACCCATGTTTACAGGCGATCATTCCGGGTCGGCACCTGCCGGCTTTGCAGATTCCATCCTACAGTTCTCGTTGAACATTGCTTACCCAGGCAGATATGCTTACTGCACCTACTCCAATGATGCAGGTGCAGACAATATTGGTATCCTATTTTACGACCAGCAAAAATTAGGCTTTATAAATATCATCTCATCGTATTCCAACATCACCGATTTCAATACTTACAAGCTGTTTTATAAGAGCGCCGATCTGGAAAGCACTCATGATACCATTTTTTTGTACATCACGCTCAACCACACTAATTCGGGCAGTAGTAGCAGTGATCAGTCCATAAGGGCCGATCAGATAAACGGCGAAATGGCAGGAATCCAATCCCTTTTCACGCACTTGCCAAACGCTATTAACATGGGTGACTTCAATACCCACAAGAGCAGCGAAGTATGCTATCAAACCCTCGTTGCACCTGCTAATCCTGCTTTCCGTTATTACGATCCGCCTTTCTCTCCCGATGGAGACATCTCCTACCCTGCAGATTGGGATAGTAATCCTTCGGCATTCGCAACTTACCTTACAACTTCGACAAGGCTGTCCGGCATGCCTAATTCATGTGGATCAAGCGGTGGTGGAAAATCATGGTACGATCACATTTTTCTTTCGGACGCTATAGCGCACAATCTGAATGCAATATCCTACATACCGCATTCCTATCGCACCATTGGCAATGACGGTAACCGGGTGGGCAAATCTATCAACGCAACCCCGATAAATACCTCTGCCCCTGGTTTGGTTATCGATGCGCTCTACCGGATGTCAAACAAATATCCGGTAATGGTCGACCTTGCTGTAAACCCGCATACCTCCGATGTCAAGGCATTGGCAATAGAAAAAGTAGAAGTCCGTATTGTAAATCCTGTGAAGGATCTACTGGTCTTGAACTTTGACAATGAACTAATAGGTAAAAATATTTCGCTTCAATGTATAAACATGCTGGGACAAATAATGATGAGCAGTACTTTCTCAGCAACCAATGAAGCTATGCGAATTCCTTGCACATTACGTCCCGGGATATACAACTTAAGGATTTCAGCGGGTGATAAGGTTGTGAGCAACAAGGTGATTACAAAGGAATGATGTAATTAGAATTTACGCTCGTTACTGACGATAATACAAAAGTATGCTAACCCTCCATTGAGAGAATTGCGAAAATCACCGTGAAGCAAACTTTTGAGATGAGCGTAGTATATCGTCGACTGAAAATCAACCATTCAGTGATATATTTTGTTTCTTGTCACCCGTTTTCTACATTTCCCTGGTACTTCTGATCACCCAACTATTGCCCTACTGAAAAATGTATCACCTTACTTGCATCAGGTGATATCAATGTGAGTAAATACATCCCGTTGGCAATGTTACTAAGCTTAACGTCGTCATTGATATCTCCATTCCGAACCGAAACGACTTTGCCGTAAATTTTCTGTCCCAGCATATCCGTAATTACAACGCTCACTTCACTTACACCAGTCAGCTTCCCCTTTATCGCAAATGTACCATTATTCGGATTGGGCACAAGCCTTACGTCATCTAGTGATGTCTTGAGATCAGCCACGCTGAGAGCAAAAGAGTCTGCAATAACTACCTCTGCCGATCTTTCCGCAGAACCACATACGCTCATCCCAGTGACAACACATGCTACAACATCATGCTTATTAAATGTGTTGCTGATAAATGTATCTGAATTAGCACCAGGCACGGGAATACCATTTATCATCCACTGATAGCTCAGACTGAGACCCGGAAATATTACATTGGCTACAAGCGTATCAGTCTGCCCCGCTACGATTACCGTACTCGGATAGGCACTGATAGACACGATCGGAACACTGATCGGGGGTACATTCATATTTATATTATTATTGCTGTGCACTGAGTCTGCAAGAATGCAGGTATGGCTGCTGTGCATCACACAGAAAATATTGTCCCCGTTCATGGGTAAAAACGTGTAGTTACTGCCGCTCCCTGCATATATACCGTTCTTCATCCAATTGTACACGGGTGCGCTGCCTCCGAAAATCGCAGTCGGTGTAATAGTGACTGGTGTGCCCGGACACAATGAATCTCCTGGGCTCACCGAAATGCTAACAGATGGCAGAACACCGGTTACCGTTGTTAAAACAACTTCCGCAATAGCCGAATCCGTCGATGCGCAAGCTGCGCTGCTCACGAGTTTCACAAAAACAGAATCGCCATTCAAAGGCACATAGCTATAGGTATCCCCCGATCCAACGCTTGCGCCGTTTACAGACCATAGAAACGATGGAGTTGCACCACCATTCGTAGCGATGGCCCTATAGTAAGTAAGACTTCCTTCACATACGGTAAGCCCTGGATTAACGACTATAGCAACAGAAGGTACTACAATCGGGCTTACGGTTAATACCGCACTCCCGGTCATATCTGCCGGGCATCCGGTTGCCTGATCAATAGCAAGCACAGTGTAAACACCGGCAGTTGTGAAGGTGCCAAAATCAACCGCAGTTCCTGATCCCAACAAAGTATCAACTGGTGCAAAACCTTTAAATAACTCATAGTAAATTCCGGTGGCAGATCCGTCAAGGCCGATGCTAACTCCGGGAGCGCCTACACATATCGTACCGCCACCGGTAACATTGAAATTAGCAGGTACAGGATTTACGGTTACCGCAGCAACCGCAGTACATCCGGTACTCAGGTGGTAGCTGATAAAAGTAGTTCCCGAACCGATACCAGTAACCGAACCTGACACACTGCCCACAGTTCCCACACTTGAGTTACTGCTCGTCCACGTGCCGCCTGACACAAGGTCGCTCAGGACAGTCACCGAACCTGCACACACATTCCTGCTGCCCGACACCGGGAACAATGGATTAACGGTAACAATTGAGGTTACTCCACAGCCGGTTGGCAGCGTATAAGATATGCTCGCCGTTCCCGCAGATACGCCATTTACCAATCCGGTGCCCGGTACTACCGCAGCAATGCCCGGGTCGGCGCTGCTCCACACTCCTGCTGGTGTGCTGTTGGTAAGTAAAATATTAAAGCCCTGGCAAACCGCTTCTGTATCTCCTGCAATAGCCGCAGGATATGGGTTAACTGTAATGGTCGTCCGTGCGATACAGCCCGTGGACAATGTATAGGTTACCATCGCAGTACCATAAGAAATACCCGATACCACACCGGTAGCACTGCCAACAGTTGCGATCACAGAAGCGCCGCCAACACTCCAGACACCTCCAACAGATGCATCACTAAGTAACGAAGTTGCACCAATACAAACGCTCCGGTTGCCTGAAATAGGTGCCGGTAGAGGGTTAACGATGAAGGGCAGCGTAGTATAACAACCGGATGGTATCTTGTAACTGATGACTACTGTTCCATCGGTAATAGCAGTAACAATTCCGCTCAACGAACCGATAAAAGCCAAGGATGGGTTGCTGCTGCTCCATATGCCGCCGGTTGTCACATCGGAAAGTACTGAGGTCGCGCCGATACAAACAGATGCTATACCTGTTATAGTAAGCGGTATCGGGTTCACCGTCAGCACAGCGACTACGGAACACCCTGTGGGCAATGTATAGGTAATACCGGCGTTACCTGCCGACAATCCTGTTACACTTCCCGTTTCAGGTATAACGGCAGCAGTCGTAACAGCCAATGGATCAATGCTCCAAAGCCCCCCGGGTGAAATATCAGAGAGCGATGAGGTTGCGCCTACGCAGGTGGACAACGATCCTGCAATTGCGTTCGGCAACGGATTCACCGTAACAACAAACCCTTTACCACAACCTGTAGGCAGCCTATAACTGATAACCGATGT
>CANJQU010000047.1 GCA_947476485.1 Chitinophagaceae bacterium | reverse complement strand
GACTCGCTGAAAAAGTTCAGCCTTGCCCAGCTATCCGACGCGAATAAAATTGATTATTACCTGATAGAGAACCAGTTGAAATATACGCAGTGGGCAATTAACGAAGAGAGAGCATGGGAGTGGAATCCTGCAAGCTACAATGTATCTGAGGGCTTTGCCAATATACTGGGCAACGACTATGCAGATATCAATAGCCGCCTCCGTAGCTTTTATGTAAGAATGGCCGCAGTAGAGGATTACTATGCCGCGGCAAAAAAGAACATTAAGAACCCGACGAAAGAACATACTCAACTGGGCATGGAGCAAAACGGTGGTGGAGCATCAGTATTCTCTGAAGACCTGGACGAAGCGCTGAAAAAATCCACCCTTTCTGATGCCGAGAAGGCGGCCATAAAAGACAGGGCCGCACAGGTAATATCGGCGATCAAAAGGTATTCATCGTGGCTCGGTAAGTTTCCACATAGCAATCCACGTAGTTTTAGGTTAGGTAAGGAACTTTACGAAAAGAAGTTCGCTTATGAGATACAATCGGGCTATACCGCCGAGCAGATATATAAGAAAGCGCTGGCTCACAAAGATGAGCTGCATGCAAAGATGTACGACATTACAAAGAAGCTATGGGGTAAGTACATGGCCACAAAAGCAATGCCGGCCGATAAGTCGGTAGCCATAAAGCAGATGATAGATGTACTCTCTGCAAAGCATGTGGAGCCGGATTCCTTCCAGTCGGCTATAGAACATCAAATGCCGGAGCTGGTTGCGTTTATAAAGAACAAGGACCTTATTTATATAGACCCATCAAAGCCGCTTGTAGTGCGCAAGGAGCCGGCGTATATGGCGGGTGTGGCGGGTGCCTCTATCAGCGCTCCCGGCCCTTATGACAAGAACGGCAACACTTACTACAACGTTGGCAGCCTCAGTGGCTGGGACAAAGACAAGGCTGAAAGTTACCTGCGGGAATACAATCATTACATACTGCAGATACTCAATATTCACGAGGCTATACCCGGCCACTATACACAGCTTGTTTATGCCAACCAGTCACCAAGTATCATTAAATCCATTTTTGGCAATAATGCAATGATCGAAGGATGGGCGGTATATGGGGAGCGCATGATGCTGGAGAACGGCTATGATGGTGATCGTGGTGTTAACTCTACGGAAGCATCGCCTGAAATGTGGCTGATGTACTACAAATGGAATCTGCGAAGCACTTGCAACACCATCCTGGACTTTGGTGTGCACACCAAAGATGTAACTAAGGAACAGGCCATGGATCTTTTGGTGAATGAGGCATTCCAGCAGCAGGCCGAAGCCGAAGGCAAGTGGAAGCGTGTGTCCGTAACGCAGGTGCAACTGGATTGTTACTTTACCGGTTATACGGAAATATACGACCTGCGGGAGCGCATGAAAAAATCAATGGGGAATAAATTTAACCTGAAGAAATTTCACGAACAGTTTTTAAGCTATGGCAGTGCGCCCGTGAAGTATATAGGAGAGATGATGATGCCCCGCCCGGTATCCCCAAAGGGGAAATAATGTAACGCAACTAGTATCTGAGATCACGTTTTACCTTCATTTTTTTATTTTTACAAACATGGCACTAAATATAAAAGGCCTGCGGACAGTAGGTATCAAAGTAGACGACCTTGGTAAGGCAAAAGAGTGGTATAGCAAAGTTCTTGGTATACAACCTTATTTCGATGAACCGTTTTATGTAGGATTCAACGTAGCAGGGTATGAGCTGGGCTTGCAGCCAGAGGAGCATGCGGGTACGGAATTGGCTGGAAATAGTGTGACTTATTGGGGAGTTGACGATGTGAGCGCAGCATGGGCAGAGCTGTTGGCTAACGGAGCCACTGAGCTTGAGCAGCCAACTGATGTAGGTGGCAGCATTGTAGTGGCGGCTGTGAGGGATCCCTGGGGCAATGCCTTCGGTATTATTTACAATCCGCACTTTAAGTTACCTGAATAATGAAGAGAAACTTCCGGATATGTTTATTGCTGTTTGCATGCATGAGTTTGTTTTGCTCCTGCCATGTCGGTCGTTTCTTTGTTTACAATTTTGCCGACATCAGGGACTATAAAAAATTTCCCAAAATAGATATCAGGAAAGAAGATCAGCCATTTCTATTTAAGACCAAAGACGGGCACGATTCTGTAAGGATACCGACTTCCGTCACCGTCAAAAGAAAAGAGTATGATTTCAGGCAATTCCTCGACAAAACAAAGACAGTTGCATTTCTTGTTATCCGGAATGATACTGCGCTATACCAGTATTACGGGCAGGGCTATGAAGAATCTTCTATCGTACCATCTTTTTCTATGGCTAAATCGTTTGTGTCTATGTTGCTGGGCATAGCGATAGACGAAGGTGCTATAAAAAATGTACAGGAACCGATCACGAAATATTTGCCGGAACTGACAAGCCCGGGTCTTGAAAAAGTAACGATCGGGGACCTGTTGAGTATGCGCTCAGGCATCAGGTTCGACGAATCGTACTTCAATCCTTTTGGGGATGTAGCAAAATACTATTACGGTAGCAACCTTAAGAAGTACATAACTAAGCTGCGAATGAAAGACGAGCCGGACAAAACATTTAATTACACAAGCGTAAATTCACAGTTGCTTACGATGATCGTGGAGCGGGCAGTGCACAAGTCGCTGGCTGCATACATGGAGGATAAGGTATGGCGCCACATAGGTGCCGAGTATGATGCATCCTGGAGCGTTGATAGCCGGAAGAACAAAGAGATAAAAGGCTTTTGTTGTTTCAATGCAAGAGCAAAGGATTTTGCAAAGATTGGCAGGCTGTACCTGAATAAGGGTAACTGGAACGGCAGGCAGATCGTTTCTGAAAAGTGGGTAAAACAATCACTGGATCTAACGGGCAGAAAGGACGCGTTCTATTCGTACCAATGGTGGCACACGCTGGACGCAGATGGAAATAATAAAGCAAAGGATGCAAATGATTTTTTCGCAAATGGCTTGCTGGGCCAGTACATTTATGTGTACCCGGAGAAAAATATAATTATTGTGAGACTGGGTAAAAAAGAAGGGCCAGGTAGCTGGCCTGCGCTGATGAAAGCTATTGCACGTGCTAACTAGGCATGCTGTTGTTCGCCCGGTATGGCGACAAGAAAGGGGTGTGCCAGGGCAATATCCCGGACAAATCCGTCTGAGTTGTCCGGTGTAATAACGATCTTATTTCCGTTAGTTTTTTGAATGAGCACATAGTTTGTTCGTTGTGTGCAATACCAGGTCATGCTGCCGGTGCCTTTCTTATAGAAGAGACCGGTATATCCGAACAAGCCGCCATTGCCGAATGTTCTGATAGCGAATTTCATGTCATCGACTTTTCTTATTGCGGTGATATCTGAAAACCGGATGGTTACCGGCTTCACCTTTCTGTCAATTGTTATGCTTTGGTCATCTACTGTTATTGATCGTATTTTCAGGCGATACATGGCCAGGCACAGGACGAGAATGATTCCGGGACCGGAAAAAGCAATGAACAAATTGGCAGGCCCCGATCCTGTAATGTCAGCATACAATATAGGAATAGCAATAGATAAGGCCAGTATAACAAGCACCATGGGCATTATCCTCGCCAGTTTGTCAAGCGAACATTGATATACCTTCATCCCGGTTAATTATTTTCTTCTTACTTGAACAGCCCTTTCAGTTTCTTTTTAGCATCATCACCCACATTGTTGAGGATATCGTTCTTCTTTTTGGCTGTGTCGCTTTTATTTCCGCCAAGCAATTGTTTTTGCAGTTCTTCCTTTGCCTGCGTTACCACCTGGGTTTTTATCGCCTTAACTGTGTCTTTTACTACAGTCTTTACACTGTCAATTTTCTTCTCCACTTCTTTTTTGATCTCTTCCTTGACATTATTCACTGCGTCTCCCACCACATTCTTCAGGTCGGTCTCTATCTTAGGGCTTGTGGTTGTTCCGGTGATCTTCACGGCAAGGTTTATTTTGTCGCCTATCGGATTGGCCTTAATACCCTTGCTTGCTGCCTTATTAACAAGGTCGCTAACCATATTATTAGCTGCACTGCCCATTGCAGAGCGGGGAGCAGAGAGGTTAACACCATAGTTAATGGTCTGATCAAATCCATTGCTGCCTGCTATCTCAGCATCCAGTTCGCCGATCTTCACTTTGTAAGGTTGTACGGTCACGCGGCCATTCTCAAATGAGAAGAACAGCTTTGTATCTTTAAGTGTAATGGTCTTGAACTGTGTAAGGTGAAGTTTGTCTGCAAGCTGGTCGGTAACCGGGAAATTGCTGAGTACGCCATTCAGCAGCATCAGTTCTCCCTTGCCGGAAAGAGTGTTCATTACCGGCGCCATATCAGGTCCCAGTTTTCCGGTCATGCTCAGGCTGGATGTGATCTTACCACTTACATATTTACCTATAGGCATCATTTTCTTGATCATGTCTATGGTTGTATATGTTTTCTGCACATCGACATTGGCTACACTATAGTCGAAGGCAATGTCCGGGTTCTTTTTGTCGGTTTTAGTTGAATACAAGCCGTCAATTTTCAATGTGCCGTCGAGCGCCTTGCCTGTTACGCTCTTCAGGTTTACTATTTCGTTGCGCACTATAAGGCTTCCCTGCACGCCTGTGAGCAGCAGGTTGTCATACTTCACCGACCCTACGGTCACGTTGAGTGCCACATCTAGGTTAGACGGTACAACATAGGCTTGCGTAGACGGAGCGGCTTTTGCTGCTGGTGTCGGAGACGGTGGTCCCATAAACTTATTTACATCCACATTGTCAGCTGTGAAATTGAACACGCCGCTCAGCGCTTCATTGTGCAGGTAGTAGCCCAGCATATTGTTGATGCTGCCATCACCGCTGAAATTGGTTTTCAAGTAGGCGCCTCTCAGGTTAGAAACGGTTACATTCTTCGGATTGAAGGTAAGCATCAGGCTGTTGATCGCTACACCATCGGGATAATCTTTTGACGCATAGTTGAGGTTGCTGACGCCGATAGTTCCGGCTGCATATAGCTGTTCAAATTGTTTCTTCTGGGCGGCGGCGATCGATCCCTTAACTGAAACATCGGCGTTTATGATCCCAGTGAGTTTTGTGCCGGCTTCCATTTTCATGAATTTCTGCATCTGCGACAGGTCTATACTTCCTTTTGCATTTGCGTCCACCCATTGGTCGGATACCGGTGTTTTCATCAGCATCCGGAGATCAAATAGCTGTCCGCCGAGATTCAGGTGGCATTTTTCCAGGTTTACCACAGTGTGGTCTGTGATGCCGTCGGGGTTGTTCACATCCAGCTTTACCTGTATGTCCGACACTTTTTGCGGCAGGTCCGGGTATTGGAACGAACCATCGTTTATGGCGAGGGCAAGGTGGTAGGCAGGCATTTGCTTTTTGTTGTAAGTGCCCTTTACGAAGCCGCCAAGCGTAAGCTTGCCGGTCGTCTTTATGTCTTTGAAGTTGTTTTGGTAAATGCCCGGTACCAGTGAAAGGATATCTTTGAAATCGTTGGATGGTGTGCTGAACTGTATGTCCATAAGCATGTTGTTGGTGTCCGGCATTTGTACAAAACCCTTAGTGGCGAGACGAAGCCCGTTCAATTGAATTTTCTCAGTGTTGAAGGTGTACTTGCTTGTTTTGTTATCTACTTCCAGGTCAAGGTCTGCCGAGGTTTTTACTCTGTATAAGTAGGAGATGTTTCCATCAATGAATGTCAAGCCCTCAATCGTAGTTTTGGTAGCCAATGTGAAAGCATCGCTGGCAAAATCACCTTTCCCGCTATGGTTCAGGTCTTCAATTATCGCATGCATCTTACCCTGTTCATCGTTGTATTCTATGTAGCCGTTTTCAATAGAATACTTGCGCAGCTTCATAGAGAACGGTTTGCTGGGAGCTGATGGTGCGCTTGGTGGCGATGGCTTGGTTATGTCCCAGTTGGCCTTACCATCGGTATGCACAATGGCATGTATGCGCGGGGTCACCAGCCCTATGTTGAGTATGTCATAAGTGCCACTGATAGCCTTCATCAGGTCCAGTGCTACGTCTATGCTTTTTGCAGAGATCAGTGTATCATTCTTAAATGATTCCTTACCTACTATGCTCAGGTCCTCTATGCTTACCGAAAGGTGCGGAAAATTATGGAACAACGAAATGCTCACATCTTTAAAGTCGGTTGTGGCGTTGAGCTGCTCATTGAGCTGTGTCTTAACCAGCGCCATGATCTTATCCTTGAAGAATATCGGGACCAGGATAGCGGTCAAAAGGAACAGCCCGATAATGATACCGATGGCTATAAAAAAACGCTTGATCATTTTGCCTGCATTCATAATGGTAATTTATTTATTAGAAGCAAAAATAACATTGTATCGGCTAATTGCATCTTCTAATTAGAGTTCTTTCCCATAGTTCTTAAACTTTATCTTTTTTCCAACAACTAAACGTTTGGCGGGTATTACCTTCGCATATAATGATCATCTCAATGCAAAAGCGGTTTCTTCCCGGGCTGATATTTTCCTGCGTGATCTGCACGGTTTTGTCCTGCAGCGGTTCCCGGCATGCAAAGTCAACCCGGTTACCAGGAAACTGGCAGGTGCAGCCAATAATCGTTGACGGTGATAGTAAGGACTGGCCAACGCCATATCCTGCATACGATGAGAAGGCGCAGCTTGGGTATGCGGTATCTAACGATAAGGACAATCTCTACATAACAGTAGAGACCGGGGATCTTGCTACTCAGTTGAAAATATTACGCGAAGGACTGACAGTATGGATTGACCGGACCGGGAATAAGGAGGAAGTAACCGCTATCAACTACCCGATACCCGTTAGTGCAAGCCAGGGAGACCGCCCTGCACGGCAAAAAGCCACCGCGGGGTCCGGACCGCAGGTGTCCGGCAACGATGGCGTGCAGAAACAACGCCTGGACCTTGAGGACAAAGTAAGGGCCGCCTGGAAAGATGCTAAGGAGTTTTCGCTTCAGGGATTTAAAAGTTGCAACCTGCAGTTTCCTGTTGTAGCGCCAGACAGTTGTGGCATTGTAGTAAGCCTCAGCATCGATGCAGACAATGAAATGGTGTGGGAGGCGAAAATTCCTTTCAGATCGTTTTACTTTAAGCCCCAGGTCACAAGGGCAGATAAAGGCAAGGCAATGAGCATTTGCTTTGAAACTACCGGCATGAAGCGGCCTGCCGGTCAGCCGGGTGGCAGCCGCGGGAGTAATGGTGGGTTCCGGCCAGGTATTGGGTTTGGCGTGGGTGGCATGGGAATGGGCATGGGTGGCGGTATGTATAGCGGCGGTGGCAGGCGATCAGGGCAAAATACAACAGACATTATGGAGCCTGCATACAAAAGTACCAAGACCTATAAGAAATTCGGCATAGCGTATGTTGAATAATAGGCGTTGTGAAATATATTGCCTTAAAACAGAATAATAATTTTTTATGCCATTGCTGCTGCATAACTTTGCGCATCCAAAAATAAAGTTGGACCCGCAATGGACTCAGGCCATTTTAAAAAAGTTTCTTTCGCAGGGCTTTTAATTACGTTGGGGATCATCTTCGGCGACATAGGTACCTCCCCGCTATACACATTTCAGACAATACTTAAAGAAGGCGGCGCTGCAACAGAAGAGTTGGTGCTTGGGGCTATCTCCTGTGTTTTCTGGACATTGACGCTTCAAACGACTTTCAAGTACATATTGATGACCTTGCAGGCCGACAACAAAGGTGAGGGCGGTATATTTTCACTTTATGCGCTTGTACGCCGCTACGGTAAAAAACTGATGTTTCCTGCGATGATCGGTGCCGGTACGTTGCTTGCCGATGGTATCATTACCCCTCCTATTTCAGTTACATCTGCTATAGAAGGCCTGAACGGTGTGAAAGGGCTTGAGGGAATGATCGTGCCCGGGAATTCGCTGGTCATGACGCTTGTGCTCACGATACTTATATTGCTTTTTATATTTCAGCGATTCGGGGCAAAGGTGGTAGGCTGGTCGTTTGGGCCGATCATGTTTATTTGGTTCCTGATGCTGGGTGGACTGGGTATCAACCAGATCGTCCAGTATCCGCAAATATTCAAGGCGCTGAATCCAATGTATGGCTTTACATTGTTAACCGCACACCCGAAGGGGTTTTGGTTGCTGGGAGCCGTGTTCCTGTGCACTACGGGAGCAGAAGCGCTTTATTCTGACCTGGGACACTGCGGTCGCAGAAACATACAGGTAAGCTGGATATTTGTAAAGACAACACTTGTGCTTAATTATCTCGGGCAGGGCGCATGGGTGTTATTGCAGCATAAAGAGAATTTACATAACGTGAACCCTTTCTTTGCCATTGTGCCGCATGGCTACCTGCTCCCGAGCACAATTATTGCAACCGCCGCTACCATAATAGCGAGCCAGGCGCTCATCAGCGGTTCCTTTACACTCATCAGCGAGGCAATTAGCCTTAACTTCTGGCCAAAGGTGCGTGTCAAATTTCCTACAACTATCAGGGGACAGATCTACATACCCAGCATCAATTGGATTCTTTGCATAGGCTGTGTACTGGTTGTGCTGTATTTCAGAACCTCCGAAGCCATGACCGCGGCATATGGTTTTTCGATCACCATTGCGATGCTGATGACTACGGTTCTGGTCTATTACTTCCTGAGATATGTAAAGCACTATCCTTTGTGGATAGTGGTGGTCATCGTTGTTTTGTTTGCAACCGTGGAGTCTTCATTCTTTGTAGCTAATGCGGTGAAGATCATAAAGCGTTTGTTCTTCCTGGTGTTTGAGGTCGGGCTGATATTTACAATGTATATCTGGTACCGTGCCCGCAAGATAACAAACCGTTTCCTGAGCTATAGTAACATAAAAGAGTATCTACCTGTACTGGAAGAGTTGAGCAAGGATGAATCTGTGCCGAAATTTGCCACCCACGCCATTTTCCTTACAAAGGCGCAAAACACATACCAGATCGAGGACCGTATCATTTATTCCATATTCAGCCGCAAACCAAAGCGGGCGGATATATATTGGTTTGTACATGTGGAACGTACGGATGAGCCATATACCATGGAGTATACTGTTGAGGAGCTGAAAAAAGACAAAGTGATAAGAGTCGAGTTCCGGCTCGGGTTCCGTATACAGCCGCGCATTAATATGCTGATGAGGAAGGTGGTGCAGGAGATGGTTACCAATAAAGAACTGGAACTGGCCAATTCATATCCTACGCTGGCCAAGCATAACCTGGCTGCTGACTTTGTGTTCGTTATCCTGGAAACATTCCTGTCATCAGATAATGAATTTAGTGCAACAGAAGGGTTTATGCTTAACAGCTACTTCTTCCTGAAAAACCTCGCATTATCAGATGATAAATCTTTCGGGCTCGATACCAGTGAGACAAAAACAGAAAAAATACCCATGGTCGTTAATCCCTATTCAAAGATGGATCTCAGGCGTACTTCCTTTAAAATTTACGGGTAGTCCGGTGGCAACAAATATCAGTTATCTTTAGCGCGCTAATTCAATAGTCTCGGATTTTTCCATATGGGTAAAAAGTACAAAATACTTATTCTTATCGCTGCGCTGATATATGTCATTTATCATTTCGCAACCCTGATTTACTCGCCCTTACCCTGGTTCGATGAAGTCTCCTTTGCAAGCATTACGAACTCATATTTAAAACACCATACCTTTTACGAAGAGGCGCGCATTATTGTGCTTCCCGGGCAGAAGCTGGATTATGGCCCGGTATATTTCGTGATGCAGGCTGCCGTGATAAAATTACTTGGTTTCGGCATATTCAATTTCAGGCTTACTCACTTATTGTTCGGTTTTGTTGACCTGTTCCTGGTATACAGGATATGCCGGCAGTTAAAATTTACAGAAGTTGCTACAATCATGACGCTCGTGCTGTTAGCACTGGAGCCCAACTTCAACCAGTTCCTGCATTCAGGCAGAATGGACTTCGTTACTTTGTTTTTCTTCTTTCTCTCTTACCTTTCATTTGTTAAGGTTCCGGGAAGTGATCGGCTACGTGGTGCATTGCTCGCATTAGCAACCGGCGTGCTGCTGGCTTTCGCTATACTTACCACCCCCCGCATCATTTTTGCATTTTCTTTTTATGCGTTTTACTTCATTTACGAGATCGCACAGAAAGACAGGGATTGGCAAGCGTTACTGTTGAAATATGCACTGGTGTTTGTCGGCTTTTGCGCGGTCTATTACGCTTGGATTTATTCTGCCTTTGGTAGTATCAGCAACTTTATTTACTACTATACGCATTCATCGGTGATCAAGGAGCATACAGGTATGGGGACGGGTGTGAAAAGTATCAAGTACAATCTGCTGATCTACATCCTGGCGTTCGCTTCGTTCTTTGTCCTGTTAAAAAACAAAGCGCTGAAAGGCAATATGACCCTGGTGCTGCTTACGTTGCCGGCTATCGCGGCGTTCCTTGTTTTGGTGACGGGCGGGCTTTCCGGCCGGTATTTTGCGCTTGTGGCACCGTTTACTTACTTGCTCATCGGTGGCACCTTTTTAAGTGTGAACGGGAACAGGGTACTTAGAAGCATTCCCTATGTCATTACCTGTCTTTTTGCGATGGTCTTTATTTTTAAAGGAACCTATATTTTCGGTACATTGGCACAGCACGACCCTTATGCCAATGAGGCCGAAATATCTAAGTACATCACACCAAATACGCTTGTGGCCGGTGATTTCAGGTATTACTACATAGCAAGGAACAATAATTGTTCTTTTCTTAGCCTGGAAGAGAACGGGGGGTGGGACAATAAGATCAAATATTTTCTGGATCATAAAGTAGATTATTTTATCATCAACAAGGACAATGGCGGCCGGGCCGACTATGAAAAAGTGCTGCTGGACAACAAGTATAAATTGGCGGCGGTGATCGACGACGATAACAATAATGGCTTTTTTCACAAAGTGATCATGAAACTGCCATACAAGATCAGTGAAAATTATTCTTGCTATATTTATAAGTATATTGGGGAGTAGAGTCGGGGGGATATAAATGGAAAGCATGCTGTCAGTAACTTATTTTTATAGGGAGCCAAGGAAAACAGGAGTTTCTATCGAAGGGATCTTCAGCCTGGTGAAGAGCTGTTTGCAGGACAGGGTGGCGATAAAGGAATTCTATTGCGACTCAAAATTGTCCAGGTTGCAAAATATCAAACTGGCTGGCAAGCACGCGGATAAGATCAATCATATCACAGGAGATGTAAATTTTCTTGCCCTTGGACTGAAGAGAGGCAGAACCATTCTCACGATACACGACTTCGGATTCTATGAAAACCCGGTCCACTCGAAGCTTGTGAAAATGATGTATCACTTCTTCTGGCTTTACCTTCCGTTGAAACGAGTGGATATAGTTACTGTTGTGTCAGAGTTCACCAAAGAGAAACTGATCCGCTATTTCAAATTTCCCGTGGACAGGATAAGAGTGATACCTGATCCTGTGAAGCCCGTTTTTCAGAGAGTAGAGAAAACTGTGGCAGGCGATAGGCCGGTGGTGCTGATGCTTGGTACCGGCAAACACAAAAACCTTGACAACCTGATAGAGGCGGCGAAGGGCTGCAATTTTCACATAGACATTGTAGGCTGGCCAGCGCCTGACGAGTTGGAGCGCTTAAAGCAATATGGCATATCGCACACCATATTCAACGGCCTTTCTGATGAGCAGGTGTTTGAAAGATATGTGGCTTGTGATGTACTGTTCATGGCTTCTTTGTACGAAGGTTTCGGAATGCCCATCATTGAAGGGCAGGCGGTTGGCCGGCCGGTTGTTACCAGCAACATAGGGGCGATGAGGGAGGTTGGTGAAGGTTCTGCGATAATGGTAGATCCGCATGATCCGATTGCAATACAGGATGCAATAACTTCATTGCTCAGCAACAGTCAGTTGCGTGATGACCTGGTGGCACGCGGATATGCGAATGCCGCAAAGTATGACTATAGAAAAATAGCAGAGCAGTACCTTGATGTATACATGGAACTGGATAAATAGTAAACAGCATGGTACTTATTTTTTGGCAGGGCATAATCAGCTTACATCAGAAAACCTTTCTCGAGGCGCTTGCAAAAGAGCCGTCGGTGGCAAAGGTATTGATGGTGGTGGAGCAGGACATTACGCCCTACCGTAAAAATATGGGATGGGAGGTGCCGGTGATAGAAGGAGTGGAGATCATTCGTGCCCCGTCAAAAGAGGAAGTTTCGCGTATATTCAGCACTTATAAAAATGCAGTGCATGTGCTGGGTGGTGTGCGTGTGGGCAAGATGATGACAATGGCTTATGACGAAGGTGTAAGGCACAAGGCCAGGATGGGATCGCTCTCTGAGTCATACAATAAGGCAGGAGTAAAGGGTAAGTTGAGACACCTTAAATACTTTTATCAGCGGCTCAGGTACTACAAGCATATCGATTTCTTCCTTGCAGTGGGTAAGGAGGGTGTGAAAACCTATACAGGCTTAGGTTTTGACCCGAAGCGTGTGTGCCCGTGGGCATACTTTGTGAGTGTAAAAGTGCCGGATAGCAAACCTCAACCGTCTGATGTGAAGCGGATCATTTATGCGGGCAGAATAGAGGAGGGGAAGGGGATATCACGTTTCGTCTCTGAATTGGCAACAATTCCTGGTAACAATTACCGTATGGATATCTATGGTGGAGGACCGGAAGAGGAAAGTCTGAAAAAATTTGTTTCGGAAAATGGGCTAACGGAAAAGATCAGTTTTTACCCATTCTTAAAATATGATGAGCTGGTTACGAAGTATGTGAATTACGATTGGGTGGTGCTGCCCAGTACCAAAAAGGATGGTTGGGGAGTAATAGTGAGCGAGGGCCTATTGAACGGACTTAAGGCGATATGCAGCAATATTTGTGGTGTAAGCTGGGCGATAAAAAGTAATTTTAACGGCGTGGTGTTTAGCTGGGCCGAAGCGGGCAGTTGCCGGAAGGCAATTGAAGAGGCGCTTGCTGACAATGGTTTTGCGGACTCTTCGACTATAAAGGCGTGGGCGCAACGATCGATAAGTGGTGAAGCCGGCGCTAAGTATTATCTCGAATTGTTAGATAGTGTATACAACGGCACGGCGCTGCCTGCCGTGCCTTGGGAAAGAGAATAGGATATGGATAGATTTATGACCCGGTATGAAGATCTGAAGCGTTTGAAGAAAACAACGCTGCGCAGCTATGCGCGCGATCTTGCGCTTACCGGGTTGTCATTAAGCGCCAGCGAAAAGTATTTAGACAAGCCAAGGGTCCAGTTCCTTTATATACATCATGTATTCCAGGATGAGGAAAAGCGGCTGGATGTGCTGATGAGGAAGCTGGCAAAGCAGCACCAGTTCATTTCATATGGCGACGCCATTGAGAAGATATTATCGGGGATAATAGATAAGCCATACATCACGTTCAGCTCCGATGATGGTTTGAAGAACAATCTGCGAGCAGCGGAAATACTTAATGAGTACAATGCCAAAGCGTGCTTCTTCATCAATCCTGGTATAGTCGGCGAAACAAGGTTTGATAAGATAAACAGTTTCTGTAATGAAATCCTTGACTTTCCGCCGGTTGAGTTTTTGAACTGGGATGAAGTAAACAAGCTGCAGCAATGGGGCCACGAGATAGGCAGCCACACCATGATGCATATGAATATTGCAAAAGCAACGCCCGCACAAATAGCTGATGATATGGCGCAGACTTATCGCATACTTATTGAAAAGTGCGGCGGCATTAAACACTTTGCATTTCCTTACGGGCGTTTTTTTCATTTTAGCGAGGTCGGAAGAAAGGCTGTATTTGATGCCGGTTTTTCCACTTGCGCGACTGCTGAACGCGGATGCCATATCAATCCCACTGCTCCCTTAACAAACCGCGAACTATGCATCAGGCGGGACCATACTGTCCTGGGATGGGATATGCGGCACATTATGTACTTTCTGATTAATAACGCGAAGAACGCTTCTGCTAATAACAACCTTTATCCGGATACCTTCAAATGAAAGTGATCATTCTGTCCACTTCTGCATATGGCACCACCGGGCATCACCTGCCTGCACTGCATGCATGTCCGGATGTGGAGATAGCTATGGTAATAGTCAGTGAAGGGCAGATCAGCAACCGTAAGAATCAATATCTGAGACGAATAAAAAAGATATTAAAGATAGGTCTCCGCGGCGCTATGAATGGTGTGAAGATGCGCAAATGGTACAACGAGGACATCAACAAGTACACCAGAATCGAAAATGCAGCGGAGTATTGTGCAGCACATAATATTCCTTTCAAAAAAGTCCCTTATACCAACAGCGATGAAACCGTGAAGCTGTTTAAAGAAGCCAATGCGGATATTGGTCTTAGCCTTGGTAATGGCTATATTGCGGGTAAGGTATTCAGAGTGCCAAAGTTCGGTATGCTGAACATACACCACGAAATACTGCCGCAATACCAGAATGCACAAAGCATTATCTGGCAATTATACAATGGTTCCTCAGAAACCGGCTACACCATACATAAAATAGATAAGCACATAGATACCGGCGAAATATTGCTGCAGGAAAAACTGCCTATTGTGTTCCGGGACACGCTGGAGGACACAGTCGCCTTTAATTATGCCCGTTTGTTTGATGCATCTGCTGCAGGGCTAGTCCGGGTACTGCAGGATTTCGATAAGTATTATTCTACGGCGAAGCCTCAGGGCAGCGGCTCATCTTACACGACACCGTCTTACCGGCAGTTTGGAATAATAGAAAAGCAATTCAAAAAATTAAAACAACAGCAGACAAAATGATACTCATCGACGCGCTATATATCAACAAGGGTGGTGGTGCAGTGCTGTTGCAATACCTGATCGAGAAGATCCTGGCGCACAGGGAGCGCGATAAATTCTTTTTCCTCCTGGATCCCCGGTTTGATAAGCCTGCGGTTCTTGATAAGAATTTTAAGGTGGTACCCAACAAAATGAAGGAGCGCAGGGCATTTTATAAAGAGACAAAAGACAATTACGCCAAAGTATTTTGCTTCGCCAATACGCCACCGCCAATCCGGCTGAAAGCCAAAACATATACCTACCTGCACAATCAGAAACTGCTGGAGGCGCCGCGGAAGAAATTTACAAAAATGTATTTCTCACAGTATCTGAAATACCTTGTGATAAAGTTGTTCAATAAGAACACAGACTACTATATAGTACAGACCCGGCACATGGTAACGGAGCTTACGAACATCGGGTTGAAGGACACTGCGCATACCTTGTCCATACCTTTTTATGATAATAAAAAATACACTACCGGCGATCACAAGCCGTTTGAACGTCGTGTAAAGGATGAGTTTGTTTTTATCAGCAATCCATCACCGCAAAAAAACTACCCCCGCCTGCTCGATGCCTGGGAGTATCTTTTGGAGAAGGACTTCACTCCGCGCCTGCATGTGACCATTGACGATACTGCACCCGGCCTGATAGAGCGGGTGAAAGAGCTGAATGGCCGCGGTGCGCGCATAGTGAATCATGTTTACCTCGATCCACGTGAGCTTTATTTCAATTGCCCTTACCTTATTTTTCCGTCAATTATTGAAAGCTTTGGTTTGCCACTAATTGAGGCTGCGGACAGCGGCATGAAAGTGATCGCCTCTGATCTGCCCTATGTACATGATGTTATTAAGCCGAGCCTCACATTCGATCCGTTTGATAAAATCGCGATCGCCAATGCCGTGACCAACGCCATGGATCCCGAGCTGCCATTCCCATCAGTTGTTACAACAAACGATATCGATAAACTTATTGATCTCCTGCTTCGATAGCCTGCCTGTATGGCGATGCTCAAATTTCTGTGCCGATAAAATATAAATAATGGCAGGATATAACTCTTTGCACATTCCGGCCAATGGGCTAAATTCGTTACCTTTGCACGCGGAAACTGCAAAGGAATAAATATTATAGCTATGTATGTATGCTGTTTATCTTTTGCTGCTAAGCAAACTATACATTGAAACAAATCATCCAGTCTTTTAAAAGCGGGCAAACCGTTTTAGAGGAAGTGCCTGCCCCCAAAGTTAGAAGGGGGTGCGTGCTTATAAAAACTACGCGCAGTCTTGTGTCGGTAGGTACTGAGCGTATGCTTGTCGAGTTTGGCCGGGCTAATATGCTTCAGAAGGCCCGCCAACAGCCCGATCGCGTAAAACAGGTACTCGGCAAAATAAAAACTGATGGACTGAAGCCTACATTGACCGCTGTATTTAATAAGTTGGGTCAGCCCTTGCCGTTGGGTTATTGCAACGTAGGCCGTGTAATTGCCGTAGGCGATGGTGTTACTGATTATAAGATAGGCGATAGGGTAGCGAGCAACGGGCAGCATGCTGAATTTGTTTGTGTGCCTAAAAACCTGTGTGCACATATTCCGGCAAACGTAAGCGATGACGAAGCCGCTTTTACGGTCATCGGATCTATCGGACTACAAGGTATCAGGTTATGTGATCCGCAACTTGGGGAGACCATTGTAGTAGTAGGTCTTGGTCTGATAGGGCTCATCACCGCAGAACTCCTTGTGGCCAATGGCTGTCGCGTGATAGGTATAGACCTTGATCCCAACAAAATAGAAATAGCAAACAAGAAGGGCATTATCGCTATAAATCCCAGAGACGGTGCCGACGTGGTAAAGTCAGTTATGGAACTTACCGACTATGTTGGCGCCGATGGCGTTATCATTACTGCATCAACCAAAACCGACGAGATCATTGCAGATGCTGCAAAGATGAGCCGTAAACGAGGCCGCATCATATTGATAGGAGTAATTGGGCTCAACATAAGCCGGGCAGATTTTTATGAGAAGGAGTTGACCTTCCAGGTGTCTTGTTCCTATGGCCCGGGCCGATATGACGATAGCTATGAAAGGGCGGGTATAGACTATCCATTGCCATTTGTGCGGTGGACAGAACAGCGCAACTTCAGAACATTGCTGCAAACGATAAGTAGCGGTAAGCTGGAGGTGAGGTCGCTGATCACCGAGCGTGTACCGCTGGCTGAGTATAACAAGATCTATGCAAACATCAGTAGCGGATATTCTATAGCATCAATACTGGAATATCCCGAAGACAGCAACCCGGCTGACACTGTGAATATCACGAGTGGTTCTTTTGCATCCGGCAAGGGCGGCATTGGTATTATTGGCGCCGGTAACTTCACGGCTATGACCATGTTGCCCGTTTTAGGAGACATAGGTGCGCCGCTCTATTCAATAGCCAGCGCATCAGGTCTCACAGGCACATCCCTTGCCAAAAAATATAAGATCGGTAAGAGCACCACTGACTATAAAAGCATCATTAATGATCCTGCGATAGACCTGGTAATGATAACCACCCGCCACAATGAGCATGCCGGCATGGTGGTTGAAAGCCTGCAGGCAGGTAAGCATGTCTTTGTAGAAAAGCCACTTGCCCTTAGCAAAGCGGAGTTGGATAATATTCTGGCTGTATATAACGGGAGCAAAACGCTCACGGTTGGCTTCAACCGGCGCTTCTCTCCGCATATGCAGCGTGTAAAACAACTGGTGGGTGATACACAGATGAATGTGATAGCCACTATGAACGCTGGCAACATTCCTGCCAGTGTGTGGGTGCACGACCTTAAGACAGGCGGTGGGAGAATAGTAGGTGAAGCCTGCCACTACATGGACCTTATCACCTTCCTTACCGGGAGTAAAATAAAGGCTGTTTGCATGAACGCTATGGGTGTAAACCCACAGGCAAATACAGACAATGCTTCCATATTGCTGCAATACCAGAACGGAAGTACCGGAGTAATCAATTATTTTGCTAATGGCTCTAAATCATATTCGAAAGAAAGAATAGAAGTCTATGCGCAGGAACGCACCATAATAACCGATAATTTTATGGTTACGGAAGGGTTCGGAACAAAGGGTTTTTCAAAGCTAAAGACAAATGTGGACAAAGGGCATAACGCGCAATTCAAAATGCTGGTTGACCGGGTAAAAAGCGGGGGAGCGCCGCTCATACCCATCGACGATATCGTAAATACTACTTTGGCGTCTTTTGCAGCGATAGAGAGCCTGACGAAAAGGGAGTGGATTGAAGTAAATTTAACCAAATAAAAGGAAGCCCTTTTAGGGGTTTTGGGTATATGTTGATAGATATCATTGCAGGAGCAAGACCAAATTTTATAAAGATAGCGCCTATCATCGAGGCGATCACCGTAGCCCGCGCCAGCGGATTGGATATGAATTACAGGTTAGTTCATACCGGCCAGCACTACGATAAAAAGATGAGTGGTGATTTTTTTGAACAACTGGGAATACCAGATCCGCATCACAACCTAGAGGTTGGATCCGGTACACAGGCGGAGCAGACAGGTAAAATAATGATCGGCTATGAGAAACTTTTGCTTGAGGCACCTTGTGATCTCTGCATTGTTGTTGGAGACGTAACATCGACCATGGCCTGTTCCATAGCGGCCAAAAAAATAAATAATATAAAAGTAGCGCACGTAGAAGGGGGTATCCGCTCCGGCGACTGGACCATGCCCGAAGAAATAAATCGTATTGTAACAGATGCTATTACCGACTATTTTTTCACGACATCAGAGGTAGCCAATAACAATCTCCGAAAAATTGGCATAAAAGAAAGTCAGATATTCTTTGTTGGTAACACAATGATTGATACCTTGTACAAGCAGATGCCAAGGTTTACCAAACCCGGACTATGGAATAAGTTTGACTTGACGGAAGGTGGGTATATCATGATGACCCTGCACCGCCCGGCAAACGTAGATGATAAGGATAAGCTGAGAGAACTGATAACAGAAATAGTTAACGCTTCACAAGGCTTACCGGTTATTTTCCCTGTGCATCCGCGAACTGCTAAAATATTAGAAACAATTGCAACGGAAGCGAGTAATTTACATCTGATTGATCCGTTGGGATATCTTGAGTTCAATTATTTAGTAAAGAACGCCAAAGCCGTAATTACTGATTCCGGCGGGATAACAGAAGAAGCAACAGTAATGAGGGTGCCATGCATGACGTTGAGAGATAGTACGGAGCGGCCTGAAACGTGCACGGTGGGTACAAACGAGTTGTTGGGCACAGATCCTAAAAGTATTGCACCCGCATTTGAAAAACTGTTTGCAGGGCAATGGAAGAAGGGGAGTATACCGGAACTATGGGATGGAAAGACCGCCCCGAGAATTATCAGTCATGTTGCCAGTATTTTTGGACTAAGTTAAGTGGGTGGTATGATCAAAAGTTATTCACGGGATATCGAGACAATTGCAAATGCATTGCTGCAGTTGAGCGACCTTGTCGTGGAGGTTGCCAGACCCGATACCGTGACCAGGCTGTGGGAAGGTAAGAACTTTAAAGTCAGTGACAGGAATCTATACCTGGGCAAGAAGATAAGTGAGATCGGTTACGATGAGATTTTCAGCAGGATAAGCGATCTTATCATTAAAAGTTTTGAAACCGGCGAGAACGAAGAGACAGAATGTACTATTTCTCAGGATTATATCACCGGTATCTACAGCATTAAGGTATTGCCCATCCATCCCGACAAGGACTTTTTGTTCGTAGCAGTCAAAAATATTTCAAAAAAGGAAGGGCCTACTCTGTTAGATGAGAAGTGGAAGTTAGCTCTGGATGCGGCAGGAGACGGGATGTGGGATGTGAACCTTCAGACCGACAGAATCTATTTTTCTGAAAAATGGCATGAAGCGTTTGGTTATACTGCTGAAGAAATAACCACACGTACCGAATGGGCTAAGAAAGTACATCCGGATGATATGCCTAAGTACAATCAGCTGAGGTCCGATTATCTGTCCGGAAAAATACCCGTTTTTGCTGTCGAATTCAGGTATTTGTGCAAGGATGGTTCATACAAGTGGATACTGAGCAGAGGCATAGCAGTTTCTTTCACTGCAGATGGCAAACCCTTAAGGTTTATTGGGACACAAACGGATATCAACGACCGTAAAATTGCGGAAGAGCGGTATTCGGGTGCAGCCCAACTGCTCTCTACACTCATAGATAATCTCCAGAACGGCATTCTGGTTACTGATGAGAACCGCACCATAATTTTTGCTAACCAGATGTTCTGTGATATGTACAATATCTCCGGTTCTCCGGAACAACTGGTTGGAAGGGACGTCAGTAAGAGCCTTGGCATCAATAAATATTTTTACAAAGACGCAGATCGGTTCCCGAAGCGTACCGATGAAATATTAGAGAAGAACGAAATAGTGCTCAAAGAACCATGGGAACTGGCCGACGGCAGGGTATTCACCAGAGATTATGTACCGCTGACGTATGGTAATAACAACAAAGCAGGTATCTGGAAATTCAGCGATGTTACAAACGAAAGGAATTCAGAAAAGCGGCTTGAGGAACAACGTATATTCTATGAGCAAGTGCTAAACTCTATTGCTGCAGACATAGTTGTATTTGATCCCAAACACAGGTATTTGTTCATTAACCCGATAGCAATTAAAGACGACGAATTGCGCAATTGGCTCATCGGGAAAACAGACGAGGACTATTGTCTTGCCAAGAAAAAGCCGATGGCAATTGCAGAGCGAAGGAGGGAAATATTCAATGCAGCAGAAGTGGAGCGTCACCCGATACAATGGGAAGAAAAGCTGCACAATGCTTCAGGGGAAATTGAGTATCACCTGCGCAACATGTTCCCGTTATTTGACAAAGAAGGCAACTTGCAGATGATGATCGGTTACGGGCTGAATATTACCGACCGTATACTTGCAGAGCAGGCGTTGAAGACTAGCCGGGACACCTTCGCCAATGCCTTTGATTATTCAGGCATCGGTATGGCGCTGATAAGCCCGGAAGGCCGCTGGCTCGATGTGAATAATGTGCTGTGCCAGATGACCGATTATACAAAGGAAGAGTTACTACAGCTAACACTTAAAGACATTACCTACCCTGATGACTTTAATAAGGATAATACACTCATAAAAAAATTGTTGACGCGCCAGATATCTACCTATAATATGGAGATGCGGTATGTGTCAAAGAAAAAGAAGATCATCCTGGTTGCACTCACTGTATCTGCTGTATGGAACAATGACGATTCGCCAAGATTTGTCATTGCGCAAGTGGTTGATATTACCAAGAGGAAGGAACTTGAGAATGAGTTGCACAGAAAGAACGCTGAGATGGAAGCCACGAGGATAAATCTCATCAATAAGATAACCCAACTGGAAGAATTAAGCCACATAATCGCGCACAACCTGCGTGGTCCTGCTGCCAATATTAAAATGCTCTCAGGAGCATTGTCGGCAAAGAACAAAGGCGACGCCTCGGAAGCCGAAAATTCCATCAGTGAGCTTTTTACACAGGATGAAGCACTGGAATTGATCGAGGAGAGCAGCTCCTCATTGATGGGCAGCCTTGCCACACTCATGGAGATCACGAAGATTAAGCTGGATAAGGAGATACCTTATAACGACTGTAACGTTACAGAAATCGTCAATGATATTACCACACAGTTGTACAGCGCTGTTTTCGAAAAGCATGCAAAAATATTGCTAAACCTCGAGGTAAATTGCATCAAATATCCGAAGGCATACCTCGAAAACATACTCTATAATTTCATCAGCAATTCGCTGAAGTACTGCAAAGCGGATATTCCGCCCGAGATAACTGTAAGCACCCGAATGAAAAATGACAAGATACAGGTGAGTGTTAAAGATAATGGCCTTGGCATTGATATGACCAGGTATGCCGACAAAATATTTAAGCTGAACGCAGTGTTTCACCAGGGCTACGACAGCAAGGGGGTGGGGCTTTACATTACTAAAACACAAGTGGAGTCGTTAGGCGGTAAAATAGAAGTGAAGAGCAAGGTAAATGAAGGCACCGAATTCATTGTAACCCTTTGATGTGCAGATGGCAGGAACACTCAGTAAAGTAATTAATCTCTTAGGTAACATGGGGTGGCGATATGTCGGGTTTCGCGCCCGTCATGAGTTCATGCGCCGCAGTGGGTTGCTAAAAAAGAAATTCCCTGTTAATCCGCCTTACAAGCAGTATTGCACATTGGGGCAATGGAAGCAACAGCAGGTTAGTTTCTTTTTCAAAGACCGGGAATCGCTTTCCATTCCAAAGGATCCAAAGCCTGAGCTGAAGGAAACGGTTGACAATATTAAGAATGGTAATTTACTGCTGTTCAGCAGTATATCCGCTAACCTGGGTAAAGACTACGATTGGGTTACTAATCCGGATTCCGGTCACAAGTATGATGCTAATAAACATTGGACAGAGATCGCTGACTATTCTAAAGAAGCCGGGGACATTAAGTTTGTGTGGGAGAAATCCCGGTTTTCCTACCTCTACGATATTATCCGTTATGACCATCATTTCAACGATGACCAGGCATCCTTTGTGTTCAGCGAAATTAGCTCGTGGATAGAAAGCAACCCGGTCAATTGCGGCCCCAATTACCGCTGCAGCCAGGAAATGTCATTGCGTGTTATGAACTGGCTTTTTGCGCTTTACTATTACCGCAATTCACCACTCCTTACCGAAGAGGTGTTCGGGAAGATCCAGCATACCATATACTGGCACATGCATCATGTATACAACAATATCAATTTCTCACGTATCGCTGTCCGGAATAATCATGCGATAACCGAGACATTGGCGTTATATCTTGCCGGTATGTTTTTTCCATCCATGCCGGGAGCTGATGTGTGGAAGAGGAAAGGAAAAGCATGGTTTGAAGAAGAAATAGCATACCAGGTATATGAGGACGGTACTTTTTTGCAGTTTTCCATGAACTATCACCGGGTCGTGGTGCAACTACTCACATGGGCGATCGCTTTATCTGAAAGGAACGGCGAAAAATTCAGTGATGTTGTGTATGACCGGGCCCGGAAGTCTGTTGTGTTTTTACGTACCTGCATGGTGGAAGAAAATGGCTGGCTACCTAATTATGGCGCAAATGACGGTGCGTTGTTCTTTAAATTGAGCAGCAGTCATTTTCGCGATTATCGTCCTCAATTGCAGGCCCTGGCCGGTGTCCTCGGCATGGATGTTGGCATAGGAGCGCAGGAGGATGCTGCATGGTATCATGTTGACAAAGCAGGATTGCCCTGGCAACCAGCCAATGGCATACATACGTTTGTCAATGGCGGTTATTACCTCGTAAGAGAGCCGCAAACACTCACATTCATCAAATGTGGTACATATAAAGACCGCCCGTCACAGGCCGACAACCTGCATATCGATATTTGGTATAAAGGAGAAAATATTTTGCCGGATGGCGGTTCCTATAAATACAATACTGATGCAGAGACCATGCGTTACTTCAGCGGTACCGCATCTCACAATACAGTGATGCTCGATGATAACGACCAGATGCTGAAAGGGGGACATTTTATCTGGTTCTTCTGGTCGCAAAACGCAATGGCCTCGTTAAAGGAAGATGAAGCGTACTACACCTTTATCGGATCGGTAAATATGTTCAGGTATATTAACCCGCATATCGTGCATAGAAGGGTTGTTGTTAAGCATAAGAACGTACCGGTGTGGGAGGTGAAGGATGAGCTGATCATGGCCCCGGTGGGAATGGATATGCGGCAAAAGTGGCACGTTCCTTTAAATTTTTCTGATAAGGTGACCATCATCGGTAAAACTAAAAACGGTGAGCCCCTTATGGAACATAAGCGCGAGGGCTGGTACTCTTCTTTATACGGACAGAAGGAAACGACAAAGGAGTATTACTTTAGTGCAGAAAATAAAATTATAGATACGTATATAACAGTCGAAACAGATTAATGAACATCCTTCTTATACACCAATACTTTCTTGAAGAAAATGATCCGGGCGGTTCGCGCTGGAATGAGTTTACCCGTGTCTGGACGGAGAAAGGCCACACGGTCACAGTGCTCGGTGGCATGATGCATTATAATGGCAAGGAAAAAATAGCAGAGTACAAAGGCAGGCATTTTGTAAATAAGCGTCAAGGTGCAGTAAACGTTTGGCGGTGTCATGTATCTGAGGCGTATAACAAACACTTTATCGGAAGGCTTTGGGGGTATTTTTCTTTTATGTTCTCATCGTTATACGCAGGTTTGTTTAAGGCAAAGGGGAAATTCGACGTTGTCATTGTTACTTCGCCGCCCTTGTTTGTGGGTGTGAGTGGTTATCTCATTTCCCGGCTAAGGCGTATGCCGTTTGTTTTTGAGGTGCGTGATCTCTGGCCTGAGTCGGCAATAGATACCGGCGTGCTCACCAACAAACTGGTAATAAAGCTGGCCTATTGGGTAGAAGGATTTATTTATAAAAGAGCAAAGCTGATCAACGTACTTACGCCTGCCTTTTATACAGCGCTGAGGGAGAAGAAGAACATTCCTGATAGCAAACTGGTACAAATATCAAACGCGTCCGACTTCAGTCTCTCGGAAAAATTACTGAATGATTTTGACCGCGAAGCGTTCCGCAAGGAACACGCACTTGATGGTAAATTTGTGATCACCTATGTTGGTGCACATGGCGTAGCTAACTACCTGGAGCAGCTCATAGATGCCGGCGAGGCATTGAGCGATACAAATGTACTTTTCCTGCTCATCGGTCAGGGCATGGAGAAAGACAGGCTGAAGAAAATGGCAGATGAGCGTAAGGTCACCAATGTCAGGTTTCTTGACTCAGTTCCGAAGGCAGAGGTGTTCCGTTACATTCTTGCCTCCGAAATGGGAGCTTCTGTTTTGAAGCGGGTTGACACATTCAAAACCGTTTATTCAAATAAGACCTTCGACTACATGTCATGCAAACGACCGATTCTTATGGCCATTGATGGTGTGTCACGGGAACTGGTGGAGGCCGCAGGTGCCGGAGTATATGTTGAACCGGAGAACATTGGAGAATACGATCGCATCATACGACAGTATTTAAATGATCCCGGTAGAATAATAAGGGAAGGTGAAAGCGGGTATAAATTTGCCAAAGAGAATTTTGACCGGGAAGTACTGGCCGAAAAATATTTGAACTTTATTAGTGCAATACTGAAGAAATAAATAATGAGTAGTGCTTCATCATCTATATACATTCACTTTTTCAAGCGGGTTATCGATCTGCTGGTGTCGCTCATTATTTTCACTGTACTTTCCCCGGTGTTTATTATTGTAGTCATATTGCTGGCGATAGCTAATGCAGGCAAGCCATTCTTTTTCCAGACCAGGCCAGGTAAGAATGAGAAACTGTTCAAAGTGATCAAGTTCAAGACTATGAACGACCGGAAAGATAAAAACGGCGAACTGCTGCCTGATGCAGACAGGCTCACCGCTGTCGGTAGCTTCATAAGAAGGACTTCGCTCGATGAATTGCCGCAGATGCTCAACGTTATCAAGGGCGATATGAGTCTTATTGGTCCCCGTCCGCTGCTGGTGGAGTATCTGCCGCGGTACAGCGAGGTGCAACGCCACAGGCACGATGTGCGCCCGGGTATCACCGGATGGGCCCAGGTGAATGGACGAAACACCATAAGCTGGCAACAGAAATTCGAGTATGATGTCTGGTATGTAAATAACATCAGCTTCGCGCTTGATTTCAAAATATTTTTCCTCACTATCCGTAATATTGTAAAATCGGAAGGTATTAGTTCTGATACTTCTGCCACTATGGAGAAGTTTCTGGGGAATTGAATGATTTTGAAACGGGCAGCGTCCATAAGCTTTTTGTACCTTTTGTTTACTTGTATCAATACTTATCTTTGCTGCAATACGTAGGTTTACTTTTGAACTAACTATATGATCGTTTACGGAGCCAGCGGGCATGGAAAGGTGATCATCGAAATACTGGAGAGCGTCAACACACCACACATTGAGATGTGGGACGATGCTGATCGGGTACCCGTTTGGGAATATCCTGTTAAACGCCCGTTGCCGGCAGGTGAGATAGTAAACGATGAAATGGTGATCAGTATAGGTGTTAACGCTACCCGTAAAAAGGTTGCAGAACGGCTGAACGGTACAGTGTCATTCGGAAAAGCAATCCATGCTGCGGCATTTATATCCAAACGAACAACGATAGGGGACGGAACAGTAGTTATGGCCGGGGCGGTAGTTAATGCAGATACCGCCATCGGTAAGCATTGTATAATTAACACCTGCGCATCAATAGATCATGATTGTGTGATCCAGGATTATGCCCACATATCTCCAAATGCAACATTAAGTGGCGATGTGCAGGTAGGCGAGGGCACCCACGTAGGTGCAGGGGCAACAGTGATACAGGGAATCAGAATAGGCAAATGGTGTACAATAGGCGCAGGTGCGGTGATTATTAAAGACATACCCGACCATGCCACGGCAGTTGGCAACCCTGCCCGGATCATAAAAGTAAAAGAGAGCGAACGATGAAACCAAAGATATGGCTGTCTTCTCCGCATATGGGCGGTACAGAAGAACAATATGTAAAAGATGCGTTTGCGAGCAATTGGATAGCCCCGCTCGGCCCAAACGTGAATGGGTTTGAAAAGGACATCGAGCTTTTTCTGGGCCAGGATAGCCATGTAGCCGCGTTAAGCTCAGGCACCGCGGCGCTGCATCTCGGGCTTGTGCTGCTTGGTGTTAAGGCGGGCGACGAAGTGTTGTGCCAGAGCATGACCTTTTCTGCCACGGCTAACCCGATCACCTATGTAGGTGCAACCCCCATATTTGTAGATAGCGAGAAGGATACCTGGAATATGTCGCCGGTATTGCTGGAAGAGGCGATCAAAGACCGTATAGCCAAAGGGAAAAAGCCTAAGGCTATAATACCTGTGCACCTGTATGGTATGCCGGCGAAAATGGGTGCGCTCAAAGTTATATCGGCCCACTACCGGATACCCATCCTGGAGGATGCCGCAGAGGCATTGGGCTCTTCTATAGATGGCCGCAAGTGCGGCACGTTTGGCGATATTGGAATACTGTCTTTCAACGGGAACAAGATAATAACAACCTCCGGTGGTGGCGCACTGGTCTCCTGCAACGAATCTATCGTAAAAGATGCCAGGTTCCTTGCTACCCAGGCGCGCGATGAGGCGCCGCACTACCAGCATTCCAAGATCGGGTACAACTACCGCATGAGTAATGTTGTGGCCGGTATAGGCCGGGGACAAATGGAAGTGCTCGCCAGCAGGATCGAGAAGCGCCGGGAAATATTCTCGAAATACTTTGAAAAACTAAATGGTAAGAAAGGCATTCATTTTCTCGAAGAACCCTTCTGGTATTTCAGCAACAGGTGGCTCACTACACTTTTGATCGATCCGGCCGAAGCAGGGTTTACCAGGGAAGACCTCCGTCTTGCATTAGAAAAGGAAAATATTGAGTCCCGTCCGCTTTGGAAACCAATGCACATGCAGCCGGTATTTGAACAGTATCCTTTTTACGGTGACGGGACCGCAGAGAAACTGTTTGAAAACGGGCTCTGCCTGCCCTCAGGCTCTAATTTGGAAAGTGATGATTTGTTTAGGATATTTGCGGTCTTCGATGAGGTCATGCGGTGACCCTCATTTTGATCTGACCTCCTTCACTACTTGAATGATCACCAGTTTTGAGCATAAGTAATTCATGAATGTAACTTCGGAGAAACCGGTAAGGTTTCATTTTTTAGATGGGTTAAGGGCGGTTGCAGCGTCGATGGTGGTTATCCTCCATGCTTTTGCTTCTAACATTATCAAGCTGTCAGACAAATCGAACATGCATATTCTGGGGTCAATATTTAATTATATTGATGGATATGGTGTTGACCTTTTCTTCGTGCTCAGTGGTGTTGTGTTACTGCGCCCTTACTTAAGAAAGCAGCGGGAATTCAAAGTGCTGGAATACTTCAGGCGCCGGTTCTGGCGTATTTACCCGCCATACTTTGTGGCGCTGCTTTTCGCTGCCCTGGTCATATGGTTCATGAACACTTATCCCACATGGTATAACGCAACCGGGGGAATGAATATGAAGTTCTCCTGGAGCGAGATCATACACGAGATGCCGATCATCAACCTTGATGGCAACTATTACAACCTTGCCTGGTGGAGCCTGGGTACCGAGATATTGTTCTATCTTATAGTTCCCGTGGTTGTTTTCCTATACCCTAAAAGGGCTAAGCTCACTGATGGCAGGCTTTTCCTGGCTATTTTCAGTGGGGTAGTGCTTACTGTGCTCCTGATGATATTTGTCAGCGGTTGGTATTCCGTACTTTATTCCTTCACCTATATCGTGCTTAATATCGGCAGGTTTGTAGAGTACCCTGTTTGTTTTATGATGGGCGTACTGATAGCAGCTAAGGATTTTGATCTGAAGCACGGATGGATATTTTTTCTATCGGGAGCGTTCCTGGTTTTTTGTTCGGCCAATTATCCTTCGGTATTTGTGCCATCCACGCAATTGGGCGCCTGGCTTTCCGCACAGAACTATCCCCCGTTTTTTCTCCATTCCGGCTACGGGCTCATCTTTGGGGGACTCATCGTATTTGCTTTCAATGTGAAGGCATTAAGAGATATTCTGAGCAAGCCATTTATGTTATGGCTGGGCGAGCGGTCTTATTCTCTGTTTGTTGTTCACTTTTCGGTATTCTATCTTGTTGACAATGTTATATCCCGTTTCATCCCAAGCCGGACCACTTTGTATGCAATTCTTACCCGTGGGATAGGGCTGCCTGCCGCACTTTTTGTCGCCATGCTGCTGTTCCATTTTGTGGAAAGAAAATTCGCGCGGGGCCTTGTTACAGCAAATATGTTCTGGCCATGGCAGATCAAGTCACTTAGGAACATTGGCGAATAGGTATATTGCCCGGTATTAGCTTAGTTCTACTTTTCCGGCACGGCCCCTTTTAACTTCAGATACCCCTTCTTTTGATCTCCTTGTTTATCAGTGAAAGCTCGCGGCCCGTTTGCCCGGCAACCGAGGTGTTTTCCTGCGCCCGGCGCATCAGGTATGGGATCACGTCTTTCACTGGTCCGTAGGGCAGGTACTTCGCTACATGATAGCCTTCATGTGCCAGGTTGAAGGAAATATTATCGCTCATGCCATAAAGCTGTGAGAAGAATACTTTTTCGGTGTTTACAGGAACATTATTATCCAGCATATATTTGGCGGCTTTCAGGCAGCTTGCCTCATTATGCGTGCCAATAAATAACGACAGATCATCTAAATGCTCCAGGCAGAACAGCGTAGCTGCATCATAGTCTTTATCGGTGGCCGCTTTATCCGTCTGTATGGGGGATGGGTATCCTTTTTCGGCTGCCCGTGCGCGCTCCTTTTCCATATACGCGCCGCGCACCAGTTTAGCCCCAAGCTGGTATCCTTTTGCCTTTGCAACCTTGTATGACTCTTTAAGAAACACAAGCCTGTCGTGCCGGTACAACTGAAATGTATTGAAAACGATGGCTTTTGACTTATTGTACAGCTCCATCATTTTATCGGTCAGATCATCTACCGGTTTCTGTATCCAGCTTTCTTCTGCGTCTACCAGCACCATAATGTCATTTTCCGATGCTGCGCGGCAAACTTCATTAATCCGGTTGTAAACGCGTTTCCATGCGGCTTCTTCGTCTGCGGTGAGTGGCGCCTGCGCATGTATCTTTTCCAATAGCGAAAAGTAGGCGAAGCCGGTAACCTTAAGGCTGATGAAGGGTATATTTTTACCGGACGCTGCATATTTTATTGCCTTTATGAATTCAGGCACTGCGTTATCAAAATCCTGCTCACTCTCTTTTCCCTCCACCCCATAATCAAGTATGGTGTTGATACCGTACTTGCCTATAACCGCCGCCGTCTTAGCTGCATCTTCCATAGTTTCCCCGCCGCAAAAGTGGTCGAAAAGGGTGCTTTTTATGATACTCTTTACCGGGAGATGCAGGGATAAAGCCAGTTTCGTCATTTTAATGCCCACATTGGTGAGCATGGGTGAGCTCATTGACGTAAACAGGAAACGGGCATGTTTTAGTTCTTTGTTGCTGCGGTACTGGAAGGCTACTTCGGTATTGTCAAATTCTGGAAGCATAGCTATTGCGGGTATCAATTGCGGCAAAGGTAATGCCAATTAGATTCTGAATATTAAAGCCGGTAAATTTATTGCTGCATTGCTCATTGCTTTTAATTGCATATTACATACCACGGCTTAATCCACCAATGGCATTAAACAGATGCTATTTTATTAAATGTGATATTACCAACAATTTTTTTTAGAAAAAGTGGTTTTTTAATTGATAAAACGCTGTACCTTTACGCGAACCATTTATTATCTTAAAAATCTAAAAAAATGAAAAAACTATCTTTACTCTTAATTGCCGGTACTATGGCCATGTCTGCTGGTGCTCAGGGACTCCTGCCTAGCAATACCTCGATTACCCGTGTTAACCAGCCACATCAGCCAGTTGGCGTTTCTGCGGCTAAACACAACACGCACAGAACAACTGCCGCTGGCGACCGTTGGTACAACTACGTTGGTTATATGGATACGCTGATCACGTTGGGTGGCCCGATCAACAGCACTGCTTCATCAGCTCCATATTTGTGGAATGATACAGCTTCACAGGATGCGTATACCACAGGTACTTTCCACAATACCATGGTATCCTATGCCTATATCTTCGATCCGGCATTCTCCGGATTTAACGATTATTTCCCTACTCCGCATATCACTGCAGCGGATGCATACACCGTTGACTCAATAGGTCTTTATGGTATCTATGGTATCAACCCAGCAAAAACGGGTGTTGTTGATACACTTAGGGTAGGTTATACCTGGGGTTCAACTTCAACATCGGGTGATGATATCGCATTATATTATTTCACTAACCCAACCGTCCTTTCTCAATACGGTCTGGCTTCTACCGATTCATTATTCTTCCCTGACTGTATCTATGACAGCGCAAGGAACAGTGGTGGCGGTACTAATTACCACGAAGATATCATCACGATATCTACCAACCCAAGTTCTAACACAAACATGAACTGGTATGATACACTTTCGAGCGGCGTTCATTACCATGCGTTTAAACTGTCTACACCAGCTAACGTACCTGCTGGTAACGTACTGGCTGTTACCGTTAGCTTTAAGACCGGTGATCCTTCATTCACTTTCGGTTCTGTAGTATTTACAAGCACCGGTACTTATGACTTCAACATGTTCCGCCCGCTTATCGCGTTCTACTCTGATCTTTCTGGTAACCCGGTTTTCGGACCATACAGCAAAACAGACAACAACACTGGTCTTTACAAAACACTGCCTAACTACGAGAATGGCTGGGGTGATGTATATGTTCCACAATGGGCCTGGACTGCCGGTGGCGGAGCTTCTTCGCTGCAGTATCCATTTATGGATATCCACACAAAGGGTTCTTCTCTTGGAACTGCTAATGTTAAGAGCACTATAACTGACGTACAGGCGGTTCCAAACCCAGCTTCTAACTCAACTGCAGTTAGCTTCAAGCTGGATGCTGTTTCGAACGTTACTATCACTCTTACAGACGTAACCGGTCATGTTGTTGCTTCTGAAACTATGAGTAATGTTTCTCATGGTAAAGTAGGTATCAGCACTGCAAACATCCCTTCTGGTGTTTACATGTACACTGTTACATCTAACGGCAAACGTGCTACTGGCCAGGTAACCATAGCTCACTAAGATCTAATAATTATAGTAGAAAAAAGGCAGCGATCCCGCTGCCTTTTTTTTGTGCGAACAGGCGTGAAAATAATCAGGTGGGGTGGATCGGCATAGATAGATTTTATTTTATTTTTAGAAATGCCCCATTGGGTAAATAAAAAAAGTGGTTATATGGGGCATTTTGTTTGGCGGGTAATTCTGCTGTATTGCTTTACTATGGCTGGTTTTGGTTGATATATTGTAGATATTATAAATTTCTCATCATACCCCATTCAGTTTACAGTTAGCAGTCGGCCGTTAAGTCTCGTACCCCAATCATGCCCCATTTCAGTTTGCAGTTTTCAGTCGATTGCGCAATTTTTTTAAAAAAAATGCTGAAAATTTCATTTTTGTTGAGTATCAGTTAGTTAAATCCGGGCATCCACAGAATTCTTGCGCAAAACCTGCGCTTTCTTTGCTCATGTGGATAGCTCTTGCTGTTTAACCTGAACAATGAAACCACGTGGCTACAGCCTCATAAACAAGACCACTGAGGGGCCTCAGCATATATCGTTTTCAGTTCTCCGCGTTGATTTTTTCCTTTTTTGGCCCAAAGTTCGTGCAGAATATTGAAGCGGAAAAATTGAAGTTTTATGATATCGCGTATACTGCAGATGATGTGCTGCGGGCTGGATATGATGTAAATTTCTTTTGAGCTAAAGGGGTGGGGTTGAGGGGGGTATATGTTATTGCACTGGCGTTGCGTGTTCTAGTGCGGGCATCTCTTCACGAGAGAAGTACATTCGGCAGCAGTACACTGATTGCCGCTGATTTCCGGAAGGAGGGGGCCCGGCGGGGGAGGCTGTAAATTAAACTGTGTCAAAGTCCACAAATAGGTGGAACTTTAAAAACACAGTATATGAAAAAACCGAGTAAGTCTTTTGAGTTTGACTACGAAGAGGTGAAGAACAAAGCCTTGGAGCAACTCAAAACGGGTCGTCCGCTAT
>CANJQU010000046.1 GCA_947476485.1 Chitinophagaceae bacterium | reverse complement strand
GCCATCGCTGAGCACTTTGGGTTTTGCCTACCGCAATACGTCCATCTGTCTCTTCGGCAAAGACATTTTCGCTAACTCCGGCGGGGTAGGGCAGGTGTCGCGCGTGGCGCTGGAGACCAGTGTGCTGGAGCACGAGTTCGGGCATATACTCGGATTGGTGAATCTTGGCACCCCTATGCAGGTGTTTCACCAGGATACCGCCCACAACAATCACTGCAGCAATTCCCATTGCCTCATGTATTATGCTATCGATACTTATGGCGTGCTCCCGGGTATGGTGAGCGTGGTGCCTGAGCTGGACAGCAGTTGCCGTAACGATCTGCATGCAAACGGCGGAAAATAAAAGCTTCTAATTTAAGTCAAGGCCTACCGTGAAACCTATGCATGGCTTGCCCTGGTATATCCAGTTGCTGCTGTATTGATCCAGCAGGTAATCCGTACCCAGCGATATGCCGAATGTAATGCTTTCCACCGCTACGTTTGCGGCAACCCCGGTTATCAGTATCATACCCTCATACAGCAGGTCGGTGCCGGCTATATTCAATGTGTTGTCATCAACAAGGGTGTTGCCGATGCCGGCGAACAGGCCGGCGCTGTAGCCGATGTGTTTTACTTTTTGCTTGTAGACATTCAGCGGTGTTCGTTTGTAGTTCACTTTGTAAGCGTCTATGCGATAACCGCAAAATGCCGCGCCATTGAAGTTGGTATTGAGCTGGTTTGGCAGTATATAAGTAGCGGGTCTGAATTTCAGTGGTATCGTTATTACATCCAGGTCAAAGGATGGCTTGTAGAAAGTATGGGATACCTTGTTGTCCTTGAATTTCTTTTGTATCGGCGTATAGTTGACCCGTTGCTTTGTGAGAATGGCGGTGGAGTCTTTGAACTGCAGCACAGGGAATACCGAGATCGTATCATCATCCAGTCTCAATACATACACCCGGTCGTGAGAAAAGCGTTTCGTCTGGTAGATGCCGTCATTAAAATCATATTTCGAGTTTTCGTGAAGCAGCCTGCAACTGCCCATTGTAGCGGTTATGCAAGCCAGTAAAATAAAGCAGCGTAGGTATTTTAATATCATTGTAAGTATGTTTTTTCCGGGTTCGCCCAAAGTTAACAGATGGTAACATATGTATTTGCCGGTTATTCAACCGCAATAAAAAACAATGCCAATTGGTATCCTTCTGATTCTTCTTTAATTTTGGCCAACTATAAAATAATATAATGTCGCAAAGTAAGCTAATAACCATGGATGAGTTTACCATCCAGGAGACCCGCAAATTCCCGCAGGCAACAGGTGATCTGTCTGCTATTCTCAGAGACCTTGGTCTGGCAGGAAAGGTGATCAACAACCAGGTGCGTAGGGCCGGCCTTGTAGACATACTGGGCAAGCATGGCGCTACCAATGTGCAGGGTGAGGAGCAGATGAAGCTGGATATCTTCGCCAATGATACCCTCATCAACATCCTGCAGAACTGCACCGAGTGTGCCGGTATTGGCTCCGAAGAAAATGACGACCACATCTCATACCAGGATACTTTCTCGGCAAACTCAAAGTATGTAGTCCTCTTCGATCCGCTGGATGGCTCTTCTAATATTGATGTGAACGCACCCATAGGCACCATTTTCGCTATTTACCGCCGTGTAAGCGAGCTGGGCAAACCATGCACAGAAGCTGATTTTCTGCAGGCTGGTAAAAACCTGATGGCCGCCGGATATATAATCTACGGTTCCAGTACTATGATGGTGTATGCCACACGCCTTGGTGTGAATGGCTTTACCCTCGAACCATCGATTGGTGAGTTCTGCCTGTCTCACCCTAATATGAAGTGTGCAGAGAATGGCAAGATATACTCGCTGAACCAGGGCAACAGCATAAAATACTCCGACGGTATGCAGGCTTATCTTAACTACTGCATGGAGCACAACAAGGAAGAAGGCCGCCCGCTGACACAACGCTACATAGGCTCTATGGTGGCAGATATGCACCGTACCCTGATAAAGGGCGGCATATTCATGTACCCGGCCGACAAGAGCAACCCCAACGGCAAGCTGCGCCTGCAATATGAATGCAATCCAATGGCCTTCATAGTAGAAGCGGCAGGTGGCAAAGCCACAAACGGCCACGAAAATATCCTCGACATTGTACCAACCGAGCTTCACCAGCGCGTACCCATCTACATCGGTTCCAAGAACATGGTGAACAAGGTGATGGAGTATGTGAAAGAACATGCGACTACGCCAATGTGAAAATGCACTTAGTTTATACAATGCTCCGTGTTTTAGGACACAGGGCATTTTTTTTGTCTGACCTCCTGAGGATTCTGATTGCAGGTTATTTGCCAAATTTGTATCTTTCGGTATCAAAAGCCGATTTTTAAAACGGGTTTCTGCCTTATGAAAATTGAAACTGCCTTTTTGGAGCGCTGTATCAGCACGCTGGATAAAGCACAAACTTTACTGAAACAGGCAAACCCGGAAAATATTGATTTCGATATGTACCGTTCTGCGTGTATAAAGGAGTTTGAGATCATTTTGGAACAAAGCGGAAAACTACTGCGAAAAGCACTGAAACCTTATTTTCATTCATCAAAGGCCGTTGATCAACTTGTTTTTAAAGATGTTTTCCGCCATGCTGTGCAGCGAAATATTCTTACGGATGAAGCATGTGAAAGGTGGCTGCAATACCGGGATAACCGCAACAGCACAGCGCACGATTATGGAGTAAACTTTGCAGAAGAAACGGTTGTCCTGCTGCCGCAATTTATTGCCGATGCAACTGAGCTGGTGACTGCGATACAATATATAAATAGCGAAGATGCTGATAAGGGATAAGGATAAGCAAGCGCTGCTGCAGATATTTGAAGGTATAGGCATGCCGGTAGAAGTATGGGCATACGGGAGCCGTGTAAACGGGACCGCACATAGCGGCAGCGACCTGGACCTTGTGATACGTAGCAAAGACCTGGCGCCCTTACCCAGAGCGATATATGCCGGAATTTGTGAGAAAATAAGGGACAGCAACATACCTATATTGGTTGAGCTAAGGGACTGGGCATATCTGCCAGAGAGCTTTCATGCAAACATTGAGAGACAGTTTGAGCCGCTGTTTGATAATAGGGGCAGGTATGCGGCGTGAGGGGGCACTGCAATCTGGAGATTGCATTCCGCTTGGGAGATTTTAAATTGAGAAAAGTAAGATGCCATTTTCATGGTCAATAAATTGCGACTGAATATGCTCGTTTCTGTTTAGTAATATTATGTCAACGGTACATCGGAAGACCTGATACAGTTTCCGTGCAATTTCTGTTCTCAATTGTAACGCATTTTCAATGGAAAGGGTTTCACTGTCGTATTCAATTAGCAAGTCAATGTCGTTACTTTTTATTGAAGTAAGTGCTGAGCCAAACAAGTAGAATTTTAATCCTGTCCAATTCGGGTTAATCTTCACTGCTTGGAGGTTTATACGTATAGAATTTATCATTGAAATAATTTAGCGCACCATAATACTCGGAAAACTTAAAAAGACCAATTTCTTGCGAAATACAAAAAGCTTTAGCTTCAGAAGAATATGAGTTCCAACCACTAATTGTCACGATACAATTTACATCAGGATACTTAGCAATTATTTCATGCACGTCTGCTATGCCAACTATGTATAGATTTGTTAGATAGACAAATAAATCCGATGCGCTTCTGTGAACAATATATTGCTGTTGTTCAAGCATATTTAGCGATATCACTTTTTTATGCGCTCTTGTTCCGTTTTCAAAAACAGAAATGCTTTCTGGCCTTGGTAGATCTTTATATTTTGGATTTGCGTCTCCCATATTTATTGTAGAATATTTAGTATCTCATTTGGGAACAAAGGTACAGTCGGGTTTTTATCTCCGGATAGCTTGTTGTATTCAAAGCCTTCTTTGTGGATTTTAAATGTAGCTAGTGTTTTTTGTTCATCCTCATTAAGAAGCGGAAAATTCGTCTCGAGGAGTTGAAGTACTCTTCGATTATTGGGGATAATCGTCTCAATAGATTTAAGTTTCCACATCGAGAAAGCTTCAGATTGTACTGATTTTTGAGCGAATTCTGATTGCGGTCCGTATTGGTCAAATATTGCTTTATTTGACGTCAGCAGTCTCGATATTTCAGTTCTTAATGAATTTCTATCAGGATAAATTGGGGCTTGAAAAACTGACTTTATGCGATTCTCATGATTTGTTTTCCAACTTCTAAGCATCCCTATAGGAAACTGTTCTGGTTCTTTATCTACCAAGGAATGACAACTTGGGCAAAGCACCAAAATATTTTCATATTCATCTCTGTTAGTTATTTTTTCATTTGTACTCCCTCTTGGTCCACCCACCTGTTGTGCAATGATATGGGCAAGTTCTTCTATGCTTGTTAATTTACCATCTTCGAAATAGTGAAAAATGTCACCATTGCAACCCGGGTTTTGGCAATATCCGCCTGATTTTGCCAATAATAACTTTTGAACTTTTGACGAAATAGACATCAAATAATATTTTAGTAGATGGAATTACCGAAATTACGAATGTTGTTGTTTTAGGCAAGCGGTTAATTTACTACAAACCTTTCACCACCTACAGTGTGATCACATGCCGAGAAAGCCCAATAGCATTCCGACCGTACAAGTGAGAGACAAAGGACGGCAATATTACCACCACAGCCCGGAACATACTTTAGTCACTAAGAGCATTTTTCTTTTACCTTAGCAGTTAATTCCTGTCTTCGTTTTAGGCTATGGCGGGTAAAACAAAACTACTATGCTTCAATTTGAGCGGTTTACGCTGGATAATGGATTAAGGGTACTGGTGCATGAAGACAAGGCTACGCCTATGGTGGCCATGAACATACTGTATGATGTGGGTGCGCGCGATGAAGAATCGCAGCGTACCGGCTTTGCGCATTTGTTTGAGCACCTGATGTTTGGCGGCAGTGTGAACATACCGGAATATGACGAGCCGCTGCAGATGGCGGGCGGTGAGAACAATGCCTATACTACCAACGATATCACCAACTACTACATACAACTGCCGCTGAAGAATATAGACACGGCCTTCTGGCTGGAGAGCGACCGTATGCTGTCGCTGGCCTTCAGTGAGAAGAGCCTGGATGTGCAGCGCAAGGTGGTGAGCGAGGAGTTCAAAGAGCACTATCTAAACAAGCCCTATGGCGATGCATGGCATCTGCTGCGGGTGCTGGCGTATAAGACGCATCCGTACATGTGGCCCACGATCGGCAAGGACTTGAAGCAGATAGAAGAGGCCCACCTGGATGAGGTAAAGGCGTTCTTCTTTCAGCACTACCGGCCGCTGAATGCCATCATGTGTGTGGCAGGCAATGTGACCGTGGCGCAGGTGAAGGAGCTTTCGCAGAAATGGTTTGGCGGTATAGAGAAGGGCGAGAAGTATGTGCGCAATTTGCCTGCAGAGCCGCGCCAGGAAGAGGCGAGGGTACAGACCGTTCATGCCGATGTGCCGCTGGATGCACTGTACAAGGCATGGCACATTGCCGGCCGCCTCACGCCTACTTATTATGCTTCTGATCTTATTACAGAGGTACTGGGTAGTGGTTTTTCATCAAGGCTTTATCAGCGGCTGGTGAAGGAAGAGCAGTTGTTCAGCAACATAAATTGTTACCACACGGGCAGCCTTGATCCGGGTCTGCTGGTGGTGGAAGGAAAGATAAGAGAGGGTAAAGACATAGAAGCTGCAAACGCAGCAGTGGAGCGCGAAGTGAAGAAGCTGGTAGCTGAAGGTGTGACGGATGCAGAGCTAGCTAAATCGAAGAATAAGATAGAGGCGATGATAGCCTTTGAAGATATGAGCCTGCTGAACCGCGCCAACAACTTTGCATTCTATGAGCTGATGGGCGATGCGGAACTGATAAATAAGGAGTGGGATAAGTACCAGGCCGTGACGGCATCCTTCCTGCAGGAGACTGCGAAGGAGATCTTCAGGGATGGAAATTGTAATACGCTGTTTTATCGTAAGAAGGTATCTTAATTTGAAAATTTGAAAATGTGCAAATTTGAAAATTTCTCGCGGTTCACACTTTTAGGTTTTTACTTTTAACTTTTGTAGTTCGGCTACGCTCACTATGACAATATAATTAGTTATGCCAGGATTTTCTGAGAACGGTTTTGAGAACCGGGTGACACAATTATTTGGTATCCGTTACCCGATTATTCAGGCGGGTATGATCTGGGCTTCCGGATGGCGGCTGGCATCGGCGGTGAGTAATGCCGGTGGGCTGGGCATCATAGGTGCCGGCAGCATGTATCCCGAGGTGCTGCGCGAACATATCCAAAAATGTAAGCAGTCTACCGACAAGCCTTTTGCGGTAAATGTGCCACTGCTTTATCCGGACATAGATAAACACATTGCAATAATAATAGAAGAAAAAGTTCCTATTGTGTTCACTTCGGCAGGCAACCCCAAAACATGGACCGCTAAGCTGAAGGAGCAGGGCATAACAGTTGTTCATGTAGTGTCCAGCGCGAAGTTTGCCAAGAAGTGTGAGGACGCGGGAGTAGATGCAGTAGTAGCTGAGGGTTTTGAGGCAGGTGGCCACAATGGTCGGGAAGAGACCACCACCCTCTGCCTGATACCAGCGGTAAGACAGGTGCTTTCCATTCCATTGATAGCAGCAGGTGGCATTGCCACAGGCAGGGCCATGTATGCCATGATGGTACTTGGGGCAGAAGGGGTGCAGATGGGCAGCAGGTTCGTAGCCACACCCGAGGCTTCGAGCAGTATGGCCTTTAAGGAAGCGGTAATAGCGGCCAATGAAGGGGACACGATCGTTACCCTGAAAAAGCTGACCCCGGTCAGGCTGATCAAAAACCAGTTTTACCAGGCCGTGCAGGAGGCAGAAAACAAAGGGGCTTCACAAGAAGAGCTGGAGGCGCTGCTGGGCCGCGCAAGGGCAAAACATGGTATGTTTGAAGGCGACCTCGTAGAGGGAGAGCTGGAAATAGGGCAGGTGAGCAGCATCATAAAGGAGATAAAACCGGCCGGTGAGGTGGTAGCTGACGTATGGAATGAATTTGTAAAGGCTTTCCATGTGCCGTTTGAAATATTATAATTTGCAGTTTTTCCAACCAAATACTGCAAAAGGACGTCTTATAATATTATAGGGCGTGTTCTCATGCCTGTTTTATATAAGGGTATTTTGCCCATATATAATGTGGATGGAATTCATATTGAATTAAAATAATAAAGATAGGTCGTTTCGTGTAAAAATGATATATTTGTATTGTATTTTTATGCCACGCCTTAAACAGGGTGTGGAAACAACTGCTGCCAGTTTATGAAAAAATTGCTACCCTTAATCTTTGCTATACTTATCACTAACACAGTACTTGCGCAACTGCCCGTTAACGGGCTTGTAGCGTGGTACCCGTATTGTAATGATAATACAGACCACAGCGGCAACGGCTTCGACCTTACCAATACAGGGGCGACCATCACCAACGACCGTAATGGCAATGCTAACAACGCTTTCTTTTTTAACGGTGGCGTAGGAAGCGGGCTTAATTACTCTACAATATTCGCCGCAGCGGGTGACTGGACCTACGCTTGCTGGATAAATGCGGCGGCGGCACAATCTTCTGTTATCTGGTATAACGGCGACCCTTCAGTAAATGGTTTCGGCATTTTTATGAATGATGGTACTATCGGAACGCCTGGCTCTAACCTCCTTGTTGTGTTTGGCGGTGGCGTAGGACAGTTCCTGAGCACCCCTATTTCGCTGAATGTATGGCACCACATCCTGCTCTCTAAAAATGGGGGCGCTTTTCGTTTGTATATCGATGGCTCCCTGTCCGGCTTTTTTACACCGTCCCCCTCATATGCAACACCTGCGGGACAATTTACTATTGGCCAGGATTACCTGAACCCCGGCACCAGCGCTTTCAATGGGGATGTTGATGACTTCGCTATTTATAACAGGTATGTCAGCGGTGCAGATCTCACTGCGTTGTATAATTTTGATCCAAGTATCGGGACGTTCAACCTCGGAATTTCTGGCGCCGATACAGGTATTTGCGGGAACTCCATTACGCTGACCCCTCATCCTTATTTTGATACCAGCCTGTATCATTATTCATGGAATACCGGTGATACTACGATCTCCATCAATGTAAGCGTAGCTCCAAATCCGGGCAGCACTTATGCATTAACGCTCTCTAAACCTTATGGTTGTGTAGAGGCTGCCAGCGCCCACATTCACCAGATAAGAGTAGTGGTTGACCTTGGCCCAAGGAGAGACACATTTTGCCACGGCACCTATGCGATATTAAATGCTCACCCCACAATTGATGAAACCGTTATCTGGAATACCGGCGAAACTACAGATTCAATAACTGTGAGCGCCGATGGCACCTACTGGGTGACCATAGACAGCACCGGCGGATGTAAAGGCAGCGACACAATAAGTATTGTTATTGCAGATACCGTGCTCGTAAACATAGGGCCGGATTCCTCGTCCTGCGATGGAACCCCGATTACTTTAGCATCTACTTACACATATCCCGGGGGCACAACTTACCAGTGGGGCGGTTTCCCTGTCCTGTCTGGCATCACTACAGCCCCTACATTTACAACGGCCACGTCCGGCATGTTTTGGTTAACAGTAAAGGACGGCGCTTGCTACGGTTCAGATACGGCAATGTTAAATATTGTGTATGATTCCCTTGTACTGATAACACAAGATACTACGATATGTAAGGGGAACTCTGTGCAGATCCGCGCTCATGGCAATCCATTTGCCACGGATTCATGGTCGCCAACTACCGGCATAGCGTCTGCATTCAGCGTTAACCCGCTCATTACCCCCGATACATCCTCATGGTATGTTGTTACCGCATCTCTTTCCGGTTGCCAGGTAAAAGATTCGCTCTATATTAATGTGGAGCCTGTTCCTACTGTGTACATTGGTGGTAATAAGAATGTCTGCAGGGGTGATACCTTGCACATAACGGCCATAGTCACGCCTATGTGGTACACGCATTACATATATAACTGGACCCCCGGCACCAACCTGGATCATTCCGTCACTACGGCTACGGATTCCGCATTGGGTACGGTGGTATTTACTTCCGGTGATACTACTTCCCTGATATTAACAGTGAGCACTCCGGCAGGTTGTTTCGCTGTTGACTCGGCGCTGCTGATGTCGCATACGCCACAACCTACTGTATTTACAGATTCATTTGTTTGTCCCGGCGATTCACTTATTCTTAACCCTGCTGCGCAGAATGGGGCCAGTTATGCATGGCATCCTGGCCGGTACCTGAGCGACTCTACTGCGGTACATCCTATTGCAAAGCCTATTACTACCCAGCAATACTGGATAGAGAGCACAGACCGTTTCGGTTGTCACGACACCATGTTCCAGAACATAAGAGTTTTCCCGAACGCGGTCATTTACCTTGGCGACTCGGTCAAACTGTTCCCCGGAGAATCATTCCAGATTTCACCCCAGACCAATTGCGTGTCGTTTTCGTGGAGCCCGCCTTTGGGCCTCAGCGATACCTCAGTTGCTAACCCGATCGCTTCTCCGGCTGTGAGCACTAAATTCATAGTGAATGCTATGACCGAGTGGGGATGCAAGGTTACAGATTCTCTTAACTTCCACGTGGATGCTACAGCGCTGGTCGCATTGCCTAATGCATTTACACCCGGCAATGGCGTAAATAATTACTTCACCATTCTCACCAGGGGCGTTGTTCAACTGCGCTACTTCCGCATCTTCAACAGGTGGGGGAATAAGGTGTTTGAAACCAACAATATCAGCCAGGGCTGGGACGGTACATTTAACGGAAAGCCGCAACCGATCGGGGTATACGTTTATGATGTGGAAGCCGTGACCAATGAGGGTTCGATATTCCATACCACCGGTAACGTTACATTGATTAGGTAGATTGAATAAGCCCTTTAATAATTCTTTGCCATGAATAGGTATTTGTTGCTGCTGGTATTTATGGTATTCGGTTACGGTGCAAGATCTCAGTGCCTTACCAATTCACTTGTTATTAATACAGGCTATGATCCGCTGACCGGCACCGCTATTGCCGGAGGCGCTAATGGAGCTCCTGCTGTTATTGATCCCAAGTGGACACTTACTGCTGTTTCTCCCGGTGTAGCCACGGCAATTGCAGGAACACCCATAATCGGTCTGGTAGAAGTAGTGCCAGGTGCTAACGCGGATGTAGTGACTCCGGTGGGTGGGTGGGCCATTAATCCTGCAGCCAATCCCGGGGGCTGGATCAGTTGCCTCAATTCAAATACTTATTATACTTCCGGTACCGGTACCATTCCATACAACATGACGCTTGGCCGGGAATTCAGGATGTGCACTGATGATAGTATCAGGATCACTTTTTATGTAGCGAATGACAATTATATTCCGGCGACCGACATAGACGGTATCCCACTCGGCTTTTCACAACCTGCAATAGCATCTCCGGCTTTTTACTCTTCCTATGCCTTTTATACACAAACGGTTTTCCTTACTGCGGGCACACATACGTTCAACGTTCAGGTAGCGGATTATGACGATGCCTCAACACCTAGCTCAAACCCCACAGGGCTTGACCTGTATGGAACAGTATCATCTGCTACCGGCCTGAATTCCCTTGTGTCTGAAAGCTTTGCCAGTTGCCTTACTTACGTATGCGATCCTGTATGCAGCAATGCACTCAGTGTTCCGGATTCGCTGCATCTATGTGCAGGGGATACCGCTACTATCCATGCCACACTCACGGGTACCGACTCTGTGATCGGCTACACCTGGTCGCCTGCGGCAGGCCTGTCCAGCACTACAATACTTGACCCTGTGGTTACTGCCATTACTTCGGGTTGGTATTATCTTACTGTGCAATCGGTAATGCCCTACAACCTTGTGGTGAATGGCGATTTCAGTGCGGGTAATAGCGGGTTCACCAGTACGTATATTTATTCGGCTCCGCCTAGCACTACACTTGTGGAAGGACATTATTCCATCTATACCAATCCTTTTGGCGTGCACACCGGTTTTACATTCATGGGCGATCATACCACCGGTACCGGCAATATGATGATCCTGAATGGCAGTCCATCGCCAACGTCCGTTTGGTGTCAGACAATTCCTGTAACACCAAATACAGACTACGATTTCTCTGCCTGGTTTGCAAATTGCTCCTCGGTTACCACTGGTGCATTTGTGCCTATACTGCAGTTTATGGTAAACGGTGTTTTGCTTGGTACTCCGACATCGGTTACAGCGCCTCCGGGCACATGGGTCAATTTCTTTTCCACCTGGAATAGCGGTATCAACACTTCTGCCGACATATGTATCTACGATCAGACAACAGCCGCTTCAGGTAACGATTTTGTCATCGATGACATTTCATTCAAACAGATTTGCATCGCGAGGGATAGTGTTTACCTGGCGATCAATGCGCCGGATACTACCTATGCAAGCACAGATACCAGCATGTGTGCCACTGCGGGAAGTATGACACTAACTGCACCCGCGGGATACATCGGGCATCACTGGAGTACAGGCGCTACCACCACCACGATCACCGTAAGTACTAACGGCACTTACTGGGTTGTCGATTCCAACCTCTGCGAGATATTTATCGATACGTTTCATGTAACCTTTACGATACCGGATACGAGCACTACTCATGTGGACACTACTGTATGCGCATCACTCGGCACGGTCACATTGCACGCGCCGTCATGGTATACTTCGCCGGTATGGAGCACAGGGGCTACCACCTCTACTATTTCCATAAGTGCAGCGGGCGCTTATTGGGTGCTGTATACTGCCAACTGCGCTACTGAGGTCGATACTTTTAATGTCACTTTTAAAGCATCACCGGTCGTTAACCTGGGCAATGACACTGCATTCTGCCAGGGAGATTCAATTGTGCTTACTTCATTGCAACCGGCAGGTGATACCTTCTTGTGGAGTACCGGCGCTACCGGCGACAGTATCCATGTATCAACGAGTGGCACTTACTCACTTACCGTAAGCAATGGCTGCCCGGCATGGGACGCGATAACTATTTTAGTGTCGCCACATCCGTTGGTTGACCTTGGCCCTGATGTCAGGGTATGTAACGGAGACCCGGTAGTGCTGCAATCCAGTTATACGTATACGGCGCCGACCTATTTATGGAGTGACTTCACATCGGCTGCAACTAATACCGTTACTGCCACTGGTACTTACTGGCTGCAGGTCACTGTTGCCGGGTGCGCCGGTGCCGATACCGTAAACGTGGAGATACTCTATGATACAGTTAGATTGTACAATAATGATACAGCTATATGTAAGGGCAAATCGGTACAGGTACTGGTTACAGGCAATCCGCTGCAAACATATATGTGGACGCCAACTGCAGGTATCCCGTCCCCTATGTCCGGCAGCCCGCTCATTACTCCCGATACTTCTGCTACTTATGTTTTAACCGTGTTCTTCCCGGGTTGCCCTAATCTTTATGATTCATTCCGTATAGATGTGCAGCCGGTTCCACGGGTATACCTTGGTGGAAACAGGACTGTTTGCGACCATGATACATTGCATCTCACTGCTTATGTTGATCCGCAGTGGTACGCGCATTATACTTATTCCTGGTCGCCATCGGTGTCTCTGGACAACTCAGGTACGGCGACAGTAGTGTTTACAGCCGGTGACAGCACAAACATCATTGTTACGGTCACCACACCTGCCGGATGTATCGGCGTAGATTCTGCTCAACTCATTGTTCACCCTTCCGATTTTGTGAACTACGACACCACGATGGCAGTTTGTCCCGGGGATTCGGTGCAACTGTTCCCGGTGCCTTATGATGGCATCGCAACCTATAAGTGGCATCCCGGATTTTATCTTAGTGATTCTACTGCATCTGCGCCATGGGTTCACCCAATCACTTCCCAGTTCTACTGGGCTGTCGCAACTAATCAATTCGGCTGCTTCGACACTGTTTCGGCTCACATCACCGTGCGGTCAGGCGCTGTGATATACCTTGAAGATTCTGTTACTTTGTATCCGGGCGAATCATTCCAGTTATCTCCCCAGACCAATTGTGTGAGCTTTTTATGGACGCCGGCCGGCGGACTTACCAATCCCTATCTTTCAAACCCGGTAGCCTCACCCGAGATCAGCACAAAGTATGTCGTTTCTGGCTATACCGAGTGGGGTTGCATGGTGACTGATTCGATCAGTATTTATATTGATGCAGAGAGCCTGCTGGCGCTGCCCAATGCATTTAGCCCTGGTAATGGTCCTAATAACTTATTCAAGATACTGAAAAGGGGTATGGCCGATCTCAATTACTTCCGTATTTACAATCGCTGGGGTAATCTTGTATTTGAGACCAATAATATAGACGCTGGTTGGGATGGCACCTACAATGGTAAGCCACAGCCACTTGGCGTATTTGTGTATGAGGTAGAGGCCGTTACCAGCACAGGGAAAATATTCCATAAAGCCGGTAATGTGACCCTGCTAAGGTAAACCGGGCAAGTGCGGTACCTGGAAAAGCTTTACTCCGGGAGGTACAGGTGACTAATAGGTCGCATGGAAGTCAAACCAGCTCTTATCATTCAGCGGGGTTAGTTTATCGCCCTGGTAAAAATCTACGAACAACTGCCTTGCTTTATCATAGGTCAGCCATGCTCCCTTTGTATTTTCCGGCATAGGGCCGGAAGAGCTGTAAGGATATCTTGCGGTCAGCACGTTCCTGAGTTTCACCCGAAGCCCTGTATATACTTTAAGGTATAGATAGAAGAGCGGATTTTTTTCCAGGCTTAAATTGATAGGTCTGAAGTTGAAGCCCTGGTGAATGAGCTTGAATTTAGTGTAGCCTTTATTATGCATTGTATCCAGCAAAGACACTTCGGTGGCCTCGCAGGATACATATTTCACTCCCTTGCCGGTATTCACGTCAGGGAGGTCATTGATGCAATAGAAATCATAGCCCTCAATGTCTACTTTTAGGTAGTAGGGTAAGCCATATTTTTGAAAGAGGCTGGCGGTAGTGACACAAGGGATCTCTTTCATTTCGTAAGGCGTACCATTCCTGCTGCCCAAACTGAAGTCGAACGAGCTCCATTCGGAGGTCCTTTTGTTAATGTAAAAAGGAAGCACGCCATCTTTATCTGATATGCCAACATTCAAAATGGTGAGCGAGCCGTCGTCTATCCACTTTTTATAAGTTTTTTTGTTTTGCTCTGCCAAAAGCGGGTTGGCCTCAACAGCAAGTACGCTGAATCCTTCGCGCAGGTAATTGATACTATCCTGTCCTATATGCATTCCAATATCAAAAACCAGGCGCTGTTCCATTTTACCGTTTTCAGCGCGCAATATAGTGAAATTATACCTTTGGGTTTGCTGAAATAAGGGTAATTTAGCCGTAAAACAAAGACATCCATTGAAAAAGCTATTGCTATTTTTTACGATACTCTGTAGTGTCTCTGCCGCATATTCACAGCAGGCAACCGTGTATACCGAAAAGGACTATGCACGCAAACCGGTCTGGATAAGTATGATCAAGGATACGGCGGCTAATTTTTTTGAAGTGGAGAAAGCATATAAAATATACTTTCAGTATCATGAGTTACCTGAAGGTGAGCATGATGTCATTGGGGAACACGCAAAGGAAGAAAAAAAGCCATCCAAACGCGAGCGGCGCAGAATGCAGGCAGAAGACCATATGCGCCTTGAAGTGAAAAAATATGATCATTGGCGGAGGCAGGTATTTCCTTATGTGCAGACCGATGGGTCCATACTTACACCATCACAGCGGCTGCAGGTATGGAAAGACAATAAGAAAAAATAGGATTCTAAAATTTATCAGATGAAATTACGTTTTTGGTTACTGCTGTTGCCGGTAGTATTTTATTTTAATGCCGGTGCGCAGGTAGGTAGCTGGACAAATACCGGCCCCATTTTATTTCCCGTAAATGTGAGCGGGCAGGTGAACGGGATGGGAAGGGTGAGCCAGTTGAAATTTCATCCGACCGATCCGCTCAAAATGTATGCGGTCAGCGCTTCAGGCGGACTGTTTATCAGTACAGACAACGCGATGACATGGACGCCGACTCCGGGCACAGAAGCGATGCCGATAACTTCATGTTCTTCAGTTTGTATCGACTATACTAATGATAACATCATTTACTTGTCCACCGGCGATGCGAACTATTACGGGGATGATTATGGCATCTGGAAAAGCACGGATGGCGGTGCGACCTTTGCACCGGCGAATACCGGTATTGGTAATCGTATGGCCGTAGAGATCATTATGGATCCTACTAATAATAATAACCTTGTAGCAGCCACAGACAATGGGATATGGAGAACGACGAATGCCGGCCTTTCCTGGACACAGACATTGGTAGGTGGTGATTTCAGGAGTATGAAGCAGCGGCCGGGAAGTAATACAACACTGTACGCGGCAACCGGTACTGACTTTTACAGGAGCAATAATATGGGCAGCACATGGACGCATATAACAAGCGGCGTGGTAGTGCCATCCGGCAACCAGGGTATACGTATTGCCGTGAGCGCTGCTGATACCAATGTTGTATACCTGGCCACTACTGATGGTTATGGGGAAATACTGAAATCAACAAACGGCGGAACGTCTTTCTCTAATATTTACACAAGCACCACACAATGCCTTGTTTGTTACGATTCCACCATCACATCCGGTTCCCAGGGCGATTATAATTTTGGTCTTACTGCAAATCCTGCAAACGCAAACGAACTGCTGCTGGTATCTCATTGTGTGTGGCGCTCTATCGACGGTGGTCTCACCTGGAGCTGGCGTTCTCAGTGGTGGAACCAATGCCATACAGATATGCACACCATTGACTTTAATCCCTATGATCTGACGCAAAGGTTTAACGCTAATGATGGTGGTCTCTGGCTAACGACCGACACTTTGGCTACCACATGGACCACCCGAAGCAATGGCCTCGCCGCTACCGAGATATACCATGCTGCGCAAAGCCCGGTTGTGCGTCAGTTGATCAGTATAGGCACGCAGGATAATGGTGAGCTGTATTTCGACGGCATCTGGAAGACGAACAGGGGTGGCGACTGGGGGCCAAGATGCGGTATCGATTACCTCGGTTCAGGGGCGGTCTATTACGACAACGGCAACCGTAGAAACCTCTTGCCCTTGGGTGGCGATCAGCCTTACAACATACCCGGTACTGTTGGCAGCACTTTTGCCATAGAGTTCCTCCCTTCATTGACCAATGTTGCATTTATCGGCATGGACAGCCTATGGCGCTCAGATGACATCAATACAGGTTCCCCATCCTGGACCCTGATCCACCCGACAAATGAGAGCATACGCGGCATTGCTTCGTGCAGGGCAGACAACAATATCCTCTATGCCGTTACCGATAACGGGCACATCTACAGAAGTGATAATGCAATGGCGGTTGCTCCCACCTTTGTTATGTTGTCAACGCCGGCAGCAACCAATGTTGCGGCAAGCGTAGCTACTAATAAGTACAACAGCAACATTGTCTACCTCAGTTGTAACAATACTATTTACCGCTCGGTGAATAAAGGTCTGAGCTGGAGTAACATTACGTTTGCATTGCCGGGCCTCAATATACTCAAGGTTATTGCCGATGAGTATTCAACAAATGAAAGGCTGTTTGTTTGCGAAGGCAACTATGTTTACTATAAAGACAATACTACTTCCTCATGGACCAATACGGCGGGGCTGCCCGGTACTCCCCGCTTCCATGATATGATGATCTATAACGACAGTACTTCTGGAAGTATTCTCAGGGTGTCCACTTATGGAAGGGGTGTGTGGGAATGTGACATCATGAATAACCTGCCTCCCTCAGGCGATTTTGCCGGCGATAAAACTTACTTATGCCCGGGAGATACCGTACGTTATCACAAGGATATTTACGGCAGTATTACATCATTTTTGTGGAGCTTTCCGGGTGGTGTGCCGGCAACATCAACAGCCGATAGCCCGGTTGTTGTCTATCCTGCCTTCGGAACCTATGACGCCACATTAACAGTTACCGGTGTCTCCGGAAATGATACGATCATCAAACCGGGTTACATCATTGTCGATGCGGGTACAACCGCAGGTCTTACCGAAGGGTTTGAAGGCGCGTCCTTCCCTCCCGCCATGTGGTCGCAAATGTCACAGAGCGGCGTTACCTGGCAGCAGTCCGGTGCCTGCGGCGGATTTGGTCTGAGCGCGAAATGTATCAACTTTGATAATTTCGACAACGACTGCGGCGGCCGCCATGATCGCATCCTTACCCCTAAGATCGATCTGTCTATCGCTTCGAACGCTTATGTAACATTTGATGTTGCCTATGCCTACTATCCTGGCTATCATGACAGCTTAACGGTAGATGTTTCTACTGACTGCGGCAGAACGTTTACAACTATTTATGAAAAGGACTCAGCAACCTTAGCGACAGCGCCCGATGCTACAAGCGCATTCGTTCCTGCGGCTTCCGAATGGAGAAAGGACTCGATCTCACTCAATGCATATCTTGGCAGCCATATCCAGCTTGCTTTTGACAACATAGGTCACTATGGGCAGAATGTTTACATTGACAATGTAAACATACACGTTGCCATTACCCTTGGTGTGAAACAGGTATCCGATGATGCGAAGATTGTTGTATTCCCTAACCCGGCAAAAGAGTTGGTAACCGTAAGAGCCACAGGTATTAAGTCAGCGGGAGCTATCATTGATCTTTATAATAGTATGGGAGCTGTTGTGAGCCGCAGGTCGGTGACAGTAAACAATGGGCTGATCAATTCATCTTTCAAGATTTCCGGTCTCCCTCCCGGTGTTTATACCTTGGTCATCCTGTGCGACAGTGGGATCAAGTATGATAGCCAGTTAGTTGTAGAGTAATCTGCAAAGATCATTTTTTATTTCTTCTACATTGCATGGCAATTATAATGCATTCGTAATGCACTTATGGATAGTGTCATGCGTTGTCGCAATTCTCAATGTTAAGAAATTATTAAGTCTACGTTATCATTTTTAAAGACCGATTATTGAAGATAGTTTTGCCGTGTTAAATTTATATTAAGAAATTGTTATGGGGTTTGATAGTGTTTTAAAGTTTTTTCTGCCTAAGGACCGCGTGTTCTATGGCTTGTTTGAAGAGGTAGCCACATCGCTGGTGCAAATGGGCGACACCTTTACAAAGGCCATGAAAGAAGAAGACCTCTACAAAAGGGACGCCATGCTGAGAACATTGGAAAACTTCGAGCATAAGAACGATGAGATCACGCACCGGATATTCATTGAGCTTGGCCGCAATTTCATTACTCCGCTCGACCGGGAAGATATACATTACCTTGCCACCTCACTGGACGATATTGCAGACTACATGTGGGGCGCTGCAAAACGCATAGTCAATTACCAGATCGACGATAAGTACAATACGCTGCCAGCATTTGCCGAGATCATATCCAAGTCTATAGCCGCCATTAACACCTGTGTTTATGCCCTCAGGAATATGAAAGACCTGCGTGCAATAACTGAAGCCTGTGTGCTGGTAAACAGCCTCGAAAATGATGCCGATGATCTCCTGGACAGCACCATGCTTAAATTATTTTCTTCCAATATAACTGCGGTAGAGCTCATAAAGCAGAAAGACATCTACCAGATGCTGGAAACCGTAACTGATAAATGCGAAGATGCAGCCAACGTTGTAGAATCGATCATCATTAAATACTCATAATACTGGTATGTCTCTTTTGCTTATTGTCATCCTGGTATTAGCGTTAGTATTCGATTACATCAATGGGTTCCATGATGCGGCTAATTCTATTGCTACTGTTGTGTCTACAAAGGTTTTGACCCCTTACCAGGCGGTGGTATGGGCGGCCCTGTTTAATTTTCTGGCTTTTTTTATATTTAAAGAGCATGGCGTAGCTAACACTATTGCCAAGACCGTGAAAGAAGACTTTATTACACTGCCGGTCATCCTCGCCGGGCTTATTGCTGCTATTTCCTGGAACCTGCTTACATGGTGGTATGGTATACCATCCAGTTCTTCTCATACGCTCATCGGTGGTTTTGCAGGTGCAGCGATAGCACACGCGGGTTTCCATGCGGTAAATTCAGAGCCGATCATAAAAACGGTAAGCTTTATCGTTTTAGCGCCGTTCCTCGGCATGCTGATGGCCTTTATTATTTCACTCTGGTTTATTTATTCATTCAGACGGGGCGCCCTGCCAAAGATCATTTCACTTATTGTTATTATAGTTACCTCGATACTGATATCCCGGGTCATGGAGACGGATCCTAAGAATCTGAAAATAAACACGGGCAATGATTTTCTGAACATAATACTGGATTCCAAAAATTTTAAGTGGATGCTCATCTGGTTCATCCTCACGCTGATGAGCGCATTTACCATGTTCCTTGGCTCGCTGAATGCTGCACGCTCTACATTGTACCTGAAGCGTTTTCAGCTGGTATCATCTGCTGCGTTTAGCATTGGTCACGGCGGCAATGATGCTCAGAAGGTGATGGGTATTATCACAGTTGCGCTGATCACGTCTCATAATATTAATTCTTTCTCCGAAATGCCCGTATGGGTTCCGCTGGCATGTTATTCTGCAATAGCGTTGGGCACTATGAGTGGTGGTTGGAAGATCATAAAGACCATGGGCACACGCATTACGAAAGTTACTCCGTTTGAGGGCGTGGCTGCAGAGACGGCGGGAGCAATCACCCTGTTCCTGACCGAGAACCTTAAGATCCCTGTGAGCACCACTCATACCATTACCGGTTCTATAATCGGTGTTGGCGCTACCAAGCGGCTATCAGCGGTGCGCTGGGGGGTTACCATCAATCTCCTTTGGGCCTGGATACTCACCATCCCGGTTAGTGGGTTGCTTGCGGCAGGTGTCTACTACATTGTTAGTTTGTGCCTGTAGTTGCCGCGCCGGCAACGGGATGCCTTAACATATTTTTATGTATATCTTCCTTTAAGTACGCGCGTTTTTCGCTACTTTTGCAGATTGCCTTTTTTGAACCCGGCCGGAAGTTTTTCGAGCCGGTCAGGATAGGTAAAGAGGGCTGATATTTGCCCACACAACTAAGATAGGAGAAAAGGATAATGTCGCTACCCCCAATACTGAGATACGTTTACAACCATGGCACCGAAGAGGTTATAAGGCGTGGTAAAAAAATATTCTACACATCAGGTGTGCAGATGCTCGATGTGGACCATCTGTTGGAGCAGGTAAGGTTTCGGGTGCGGAATGATCTGTATCAGAACTACTATACAGTTACCATCAACAAATACCTGCAGCCTGCCGAATTATCTGTAAGGTGCCAGTGCCCTTACAACCTGGGCGAAATATGCCGCCACGAAGTGGCGGGGCTGTTTCAGCTAAACGATATATTGCAAAGTGGCTTTTTTGAGAATACCAACATCACCTACGATCAGAAGCATACCGTTGTGCGGATGCGGCAGATCACCAAGCAGATGCTCCAGATATTTACCTCGCCCGATTCTCTCGACAGGGCTGAAAGGCTTGCAGCATCGAACAAAGCAGTTGTTGATATAAGTAAGAATGACCGGATCACAGCCAAAGTGCCGGAGAATGGCAAGACATACAATGTTACCATAAAGCAGAACGAAGAGCGGTATTTCGATACCTCCTGCGATTGCGATGAAAAAAGCCACCCGCTCTGTACTCATAAAGCCGCAGTGTTCATACAGGTTTTAAAAACATTTGGAGCGCACCATTTTCAGTCATTGCAAAACCAGGATGTTCAGAAAAATAAACTCCTGGAACAATACGGTTATTCACTCAAGGATGACCTGACCAATAAATTTACATTTACTTACGAGAATAATAAACCTTTCCTGAGGGTATTGGACCCTACGATACAAAAGATAGGCGCGAAGCCGCGCGTGGCTGAGGAACAGCCTGTAGTTGAAGCTGCAGTAGCTGTGCGTGAAGAAAAGAGACTGGGTATAGTAATTGATCCGCTTTCCAAATCCTTCCCGTTTGTGGATGTGGTGCTGGTAGCTGGCGCTGTTGATGAAGATGAGCGCAAAATGATCGGCAGCATCGAAAAGCTTGAGCTCGGCCAGTACATCAACCCGACGCGTTACCGCCAGGATGAGCGGGATATGCTGCCTGTTGTGCGGAAATTTCTGCCTGAAGAGCTGTTGAAATTTCTGAAGAAGAATTTACCCTTCGGTGATTTCCTGCATGACTATGATTCGCTGTTGAAAGATGTGCCTCAGGATGAAGTAAAGGAACAGGCGTGGGAATACCTGCTGCCAAAATATCAGAAGCTACTCGATCGCTATTCTGCTTATCCGTTCGTTTATATCAGAATGAAAGGTAAGCCACTTTCATCTACCGGTCTTAAGCAGATCGCATTTGCCGAGAAGCCTGCTCACCCGCAACTAATTGTTAAGAACGAAGGCAAGCAATATTCAATTGCTCTGGAGTGGATCATAGACAATAATGCAGTGCCTCACAAAGATATTACGGTGCTGAATACTGCGCTGTTGCAATACGATGAACGCGTTTTTGCGCTCGGCAGTATACAGGAGGTGCAACTCTCTGAGATATTCCAGCCATCCGGCAAAATGGTGATACCGGCTGCCGAATGGCCCGATTTCCTCCAGGAGAAATTGATGGACTGGAGCAACAAGGTTCACGTCCATTTCTCTGAAGAGCTGATAGAGCATGTGTACAAGGCCCGCCCTGCATACAGGCTTTACCTTACGGAGCGTGAGCAATCATTGGTATTGCAGCCTGCTTACGTATACAACGGCGTAGAGATACGCCCCGGCTACTTTGGCGATGTGATACAGCCCCACAATGGCATTGTAAAGATCATGCAGCGCAATGAGGCCGTTGAAAATGAATTTATGGAGCTCTTGCAGACTTTGCATACAGACATCCAGCTCAATAAAAAGGAACAATTCTTCCACCTCTCGGGTACCGCAGTGCTGGCCAATAACTGGTTCTACACCTTCACGGAAATGATGCGGGAAAAGGAAGTGGAATTGCTGGGCTTCGAAGGGCTGAAAAACCTTCGGGTCAATGTGCACAAACCGGAGACGCGCGTGCAGGTAAGTAGCGGCATAGATTGGTTTGATGCCTCTGTGGAACTGAAATTCGGCGACCAGGTAGTTTCTATTATCGAAGTGAAGAAAGCGCTGGCTCAGCGACAGAATTTTGTCAAGCTCGGAGATGGCTCCATTGGCCTGCTGCCTGAAGACTGGTTGAAGAAATACAGCCTGCTGCTGAAGATGGGTGAGACGAAGGGCAACAAAGTAAGGCTGAAGAAATTTCACTTCAGCGTGCTTGATGAATTGCTGGCGGAGATAGACGAGGACACCCTGCAGCAGGAACTGGAAGTGAAGAAAGGCAAGCTGGAAAACATCCTTACAAACGACTATAGTGCTATTGAGCCTCCTGAGCATCTGACCGCAACACTGCGTCCATACCAGCTCGCAGGTTTTCAATGGCTCATATTTTTGAACGAAGCAGGGTGGGGTGGTATTCTCGCCGATGACATGGGTCTTGGTAAGACCGTGCAAACACTTACATTCTTCCAGCATTATAAGAATTTGAATCCCGGTGCAAAGTATATGGTGGTATGCCCTACCACGCTGATGTATAACTGGGAGAATGAAATAAAAAAGTTCACTCCTGAGCTTACGCACACCATTCATCACGGGCCTAAACGAAGTATAGACCTGGGTGCTTACGATGCCTTCGATATCATCATCACTACGTACGGCACAATGCGCAGCGATATCAAGTCATTCAAGGAAATTGAGTTCGACTATGTAGTGCTCGATGAGTCGCAGTCGATCAAGAACCCGCAATCGCAGGTGGCGAAAGCTTCTTTGTTATTGAAGAGCAAGAACCGACTTGCGCTTAGTGGTACACCGGTGCAGAACAATACCTTTGACCTCTATGCGCAGATGAACTTCCTCAACCCTGGCATGCTGGGCAGCCGTGAGTTTTTCATGAGTGAGTTTGCAACACCAATTGATAAATTCAGGGAAGATGAAGTGAAGCAGCAACTGCGTAAACTTACCTACCCCTTCCTGCTGCGCCGTACCAAGGAGCAAGTGGCAAAGGACCTGCCTGAAAAGACAGAGACAATACTCTACTGCGAGATGGGCCCGGAACAGCGCAAAATATACGACGCCTACCGCAACATATACCGCTCGCAGATTTTGGGCATGATAGAAGAGAAGGGCATGGAACGCTCGCAGATGCATATTCTGCAGGGCCTCACCAAGCTCCGCCAGATATGCGACTCCCCAGCCATCATGAACGAAGAAGAGCGCTTCCACAACTATTCTATTAAACTCGATGAGCTGTCGCGGGAGATAACAGAGAATGTGGGCGACCATAAAGTACTGGTCTTCTCGCAGTTCCTGGGCATGCTGGCGCTCATCAGGCAGAAGCTGGAGGAAGAGAACATCAGCCATGTATACTTCGACGGCAGCAGCACATCGAATGAGCGTGAAGCAGCCATACAGGAGTTCCAGAACAACCATGAGTGCCGCGTATTCCTCATATCGCTCAAGGCGGGTGGTATTGGTCTTAACCTCACCGCCGCCGACTATGTATACATCGTAGATCCATGGTGGAACCCCGCGGTGGAACAACAGGCCATCGACCGTACCCACCGTATCGGCCAGACGAAGAATATCTTCGCTTACCGCCTTATTTGTAAAGACACGCTCGAGGAAAAGATGCTGCAGCTACAGGAGCGCAAGCGTGCCCTCGCCGCAGATCTGGTATCAGACGACAGCGCCTTCCAGCGCCGCCTCACAAGGGATGATATTGAATTCCTGTTCAGCTAAAACAAATTGGAAGAGGGTGTCTCAAAAGTCCGAGACACCCTCTTTTTATTCAGGTGCCTGATGGAGCCAGGTACTCATTTATGCAATTCTCAGAAGCTTCGTTTTACTTTTGATACAGCCTCTTTGCCGCTATATCCCACGCAGAAGTCTTATCTTTATACAAACTGTCCTATGACCAAGTCCACCATCATTATTATAGTCGCCATCTGGCTGTTGTGCACCATCTACTTTACGCTTGCAAAGATGTTTCATTATCCCTATGCACATGCTGCGCAGGTCGGCACATGGGTTGCCAGCGGCTTGCTGCTCATCTGCATTGTACTATACATCCGCAAGCATAAGGACAGCATGAAATAGTTGAGCGTGCCGCAATGTCTAACTACGAAATAATTTATACCTGACATTCCGTAGAGACGCAATGCATTGCGTCTCTACGTGTATGAATTCCCATAATAACCGAGGGCCCGCATCGCGGGCCCTCAATCTATTAGTTACTCGCAAGACATCTTGCGACTTATCGCTTATCAACTTATCACTTAGTAACGGTACATTTCCGCCTTATAAGGACCTTCCTTAGGTATACCCAGGTAGTCGCTCTGTTCAGTAGTCAGTTCTTCCAGCTGAGCGCCAACCTTAGCAAGGTGCAGACGTGCTACCTTCTCGTCAAGGTGCTTAGGCAGAACGTATACTTTGTTATCATACTTGCTGTGGTTCATCCACAGTTCTATCTGTGCCAGTGTCTGGTTGCTGAATGAGTTACTCATTACGAAGCTTGGGTGACCTGTAGCGCATCCCAGGTTCACCAGGCGGCCTTCAGCCAGTACGATCACTTCTTTGCCATCTATGTTGTAGAGGTCTACCTGTGGTTTGATGGTATCCTTAGTGGTGCCGTAAGCGCCATTCAGCCATGCCATGTCTATTTCAATATCGAAGTGACCGATGTTACAAACGATCGCCTTGTCCTTCATTGCGCGGAAGTGCTTTTCTGTGATCAGGTCGCGGCAGCCTGAAGCGGTAACGATGATGTCTGCTTCTTTTACAGCATCGATCATGCGCTTAACTTCAAAACCGTCCATAGCAGCCTGCAGTGCGCAGATCGGATCTATTTCAGTCACCATCACGCGGGCGCCAGCGCCACGGAGCGATAATGCAGAGCCCTTACCTACGTCACCATAACCGCCTACAACAGCCACTTTACCGGCCATCATCACATCGGTAGCACGGCGGATAGCATCCACCAGGCTTTCCTGGCAACCATATTTGTTGTCGAATTTAGATTTTGTAACCGAGTCGTTCACATTGATCGCAGGCATTGGCAGTGTGCCCTTAGCCATACGCTCATACAGGCGGTGTACACCTGTAGTTGTTTCTTCGCTCAGGCCCTTTATGTGCTGCACCAGTTCGGTGTAGTGGTCAAGAACTATGTTGGTGAGGTCACCGCCATCGTCCAGGATCATGTTCAGCGGACGGTCTTCGCTGCCGAAGAATAAAGTCTGCTCTATGCACCAGTCTGCATCTGGCAGGCTCTGGCCTTTCCATGCAAATACGCCTATGCCTGCGGCTGCGATAGCTGCTGCCGCATGGTCTTGTGTAGAGAAGATATTGCACGAGCTCCAGCGCACCTCAGCGCCCAGCGCAGTCAGTGTTTCTATCAGCACGGCAGTCTGGATGGTCATGTGCAGGCAGCCCGCTATGCGTGCGCCTTTCAGTGGTTGGCTAGGGCCATATTCGGCGCGAATAGCCATCAGGCCGGGCATCTCAGCTTCCGCCAGTCTTATCTCTTTCCGTCCCCATTCTGCCAGGGTAATGTCCTTCACTTTGTAAGGCAACTTAAAGTCAATTTTCGAACGAGTCATCGTGCTCATATGTAGTTATGTTAAAAATGTACGCGAAGTTATGTAAATTATTAATGCGAAACGTCAAACTTCTGTTATCCTGAGCCACTGGAATCGACCATTGCGACAAGTTTTTGCGCAACTGGTCTTTTTGTTGAAAACCGCCCCACCATTGGGGCATAAATGTCTCCACAGAATAGATTACTCCAATGAGCGTATTTTTTTAACAGCAGGCTTGTGGGCTTTGCGGGATTGTATTTATCCTCTTTTGGACGAAAAACCTCTTGGCTGCTGGAGTGGGAAGTGTACCAGAGATCATTTTGTTAATGAATTGCTAATTACGCCACGTGATAAGCCATTTTCACCCCAAATCACGTATTTTTTGCAAATGGCCCTTTGTTATTAAAATTATCATCATTAACATTGCATTAGCAAACACACATTCTCTAACTTCTAAAAAAACAAACAATTATGATCTTTCAAACCATCGTTTCCGCCGCTTCTGTAATGGGAATTTGCCTCGTTCTTTCATTTTTAACACGAGACCTGATATTACCTTTATTCAGTAAAGGGTGATCCAAACTCATTTTTAAAAGCACTTGTGGTCCCCGGATCACAAGTGCTTTTTTTATCGGGCATTATGAAAAAATGTCTAAACCTGGATTATCTTGATTAAATCAGCCTGCGTTTAGCACAGCCGAAGGGTAGCAATGACATGGTCTTTACTTTTTTACCTTCTTCGCATCCTTCACCACATTTCTTTCATCGGATTCTAATTTGCGCTTTACTTTGCTGGCATCTTCTGCGGCTGGTATTGTCTCAGGCTTCACACCTCTTTCATGCAGCATCTTCCGCACGGCAAGATTGTTATCCACATGCTCTTTCGAGATGGCACGTTGTCCATGCAGGTCTTTCTCTACCACATTATGGCTGGTAAGTTCTGTGGCAAAATCTTTAGCTTTTATTATAAGAGTTGGCAGGAAGTCAGCAAGAGGTTTACTCTCGGGTACGCTCAGCTTCCGTTTCATTTCCTGGGTGTTGAAGCCGCCAAATAGCGCCTCATCACCCCGTGAGCGTATCACAGCAAACCCTTTATGATCCACGCCCCGCTCATAGCTGATGCCGGAGAGCTTCTTTTCAGATTTCGATAGTTTCTCTCTCGCGCTAACTCGAGCTACGTCTAATAGTCGCTGCTCTATAAGTTCCTGCTTACGCGTTTGCACTGCAAAATAGGTTTGTGCAAAAGCGACCTCCGGCTTGGCCGCATCACCGTTTTGAGCTATCAGGTAACAGGCATATCGTGTTAATGCTATATTCGCAACTTCGCGTTGTGCACCCTTAGCCAGATCGATCATTTTCCCGATGTCAGGAAAATGATCAGAAACCGCCATACCACTGGTTTCGCAGGCTATTTTAGCTTTATCAATCACCTTAATAAAATTATCCCATTTTGCATAGCCGAATATAACCTGTAGTTCCCTTGCACTCCAGCATTCTACACCCTTATATTCATAACAGGCATTTTCATATTGCGCTAATAAATACAATATCTGTTCCCTTTTCATGAGGCCTTTTTTCAAAATAAATATACAAATTCCGGACGGTGTTGCACCTTTATTAATGCTGCAATTCCCTTTGACCCTGTTTAACGTCTGGTCCAGATACTCCCTGGGCATTGACGCATGTGAACGAGTGAAGCTTGCGAATGACTGATCCAAATTTGTGGGAATCTTTCCTGGCAGTCTCAGTCCTCCGGCACATTTGTTGCGGCATTACATACGGCAGATAATATGGCAGATACGGATAAACTGCCATCAATTTTGCAGTTATAGATAACGCAAAAATTCATGTTTTCCGGCAGTTCCGAAACAGCCTGCGGTGCGCTTGCCGAACCGTGATACTCGTGTGATATAAATGTGATATTTTTTCGCTCCAATAAGCTGATAATCAATAAAAACCTGTGCAAACTTTTTTTTTCTTCAAAACTGTGATATTTTGACCTCAGTACAAACAATACAATATATAATGCTGTTCCCACCAACACAAATTACGTAGCTCATGCTACTTCACCCTCTCCTCGGAGTTCCCGCTAGGGAAGGAGCGAAGCTCGTGGGGAGAGGTCTCTGGGTAATAATGGGAAATCCGGCAAAAATGAATATTAGCCACAGTCGCGCATTTCAGCAGCCCCCCATGCCCCAAACACCCCGTTTTTTCCCGTGGGAAATGGGACATGGCAATAACGGAGACAGTAACACGCCTCTGATATTTGTTCTTTAGCCCAATCGGGCCGCACGTGTTGCGGGGCCCAATAGCATTCCCCCACAACCACAGCGTAGAGCTACCTTTGGCCGCGCGGAGCGATTCGGCCAAAGTCGCCTTTCTTTTTGTTACTTTTTCTTTCGGCGAAGCAAAGAAAAAGTAAGGTGATGAGGGCCGGATATGAGGGTGCCGTATGGTATTGAAAGATGGCCGGATGGGGTAAAATGGGAAATCTGGTAAAAATGAATATCAGCCACAGTCGCGCATTTCAGCAGCCACCCATGCCCCAAACACCCCATTTTTTTCCGTGGGAAATGGGACATTCTGAAATTTTGAATGGTTATTGGTAGTACACGCAACACAGTAGATTTATTAAGAGTCAAACAGTAAATCGGTTAACCTGCACGCCGGTAGGTAGGTCTCGATTGATCTGAGGTTCAGACAGCGTGGGGTACAATGGGAAATTTAGTAAAAATGAATATTAGCCACAGTCGCGCATTTCAGCAGCCACCCATGCCCCAAACACCCCATTTTTTTCCGTGGGAAAATGGGAAATAAATTGAGATTGGAACTTTAGGTCTTAATGAGTGAAGTCGAATTAAGGAAAAACCAAAAATCTTTTAATCATGGTTCAGACTTTATTATTTTTATTCTCATGACCGCACAGGACACAAAACGCATACAAAGCATAGACATACTCCGGGGTATCATCATGGTCATAATGGCGCTGGACCATGTGCGGGACTACTTCGGTGGTGTCCGGTATGACCCCACTGATCTGCAACAGGCAAGTACGGTACTGTTCTTTACGCGGTGGGTAACCAATTTTTGCGCACCTGTGTTTGTATTTCTTTCGGGCACAAGTGTTTTCCTGTCTATGAGCAGGGGGAAGACGATGGGGGAGCAGTCGCGGCAGTTGCTGAGCCGGGGTCTGTGGCTGGTGGTGCTCGAGGTGACTGTTGTGCGGTTCGGCTGGCTGTTCGATCTCAACTATCAGCTTGTGGTGCTGCAGGTGATATGGGCGATAGGCGTGAGCATGGTGTGCCTGGCCGGGCTGATGTGGCTGCCGCGCGGGCTGGTGCTGGCGATAGGGCTGGTGATGATAGCCGGCCACAATATGCTGGACAGTGTGCATCCGTCGGGGAGACTGGGCATAGTTTGGGATGTGCTGCACCTGCAGGGGCCACTGATCTATCATGGTCGTGTCTTAATGGTCATATACCCGCTGTTGCCGTGGATAGGGGTGATGGCAGCGGGCTATTGTTTTGGGGAAGTGTTTATGATGGATGCCGGGCGGCGAAACAAATGGCTGTACGGCATAGGAGGTGGCGCTATTGCCCTGTTCCTGTTGCTGCGGGGACTGAATGTGTATGGCGATCCGGTGCCTTGGGAGCGACAGGCTACCGTGTGGCGCACGGTACTGAGCTTTATAAAATGCAATAAATACCCGCCATCGCTGCTGTACCTGCTGATGACGCTGGGGCCGGCAATAGTGGCCATGCCACTGCTGGAGCGGATGGGGAGCATGGGCAATGTGTTCAAGGTATTTGGCAGGGTGCCGCTGTTCTACTATATACTGCACATCTACCTGATACACATTTTAGCATTAGCTGCGAGTTACTTTTTCAACGGAAATGCGCCGATTGGGCCATTCAGCCATCCTGAGTATCCGCTGGGTGTAGTGTATGCCGTATGGGTGGCGGTGGTTGTTATCCTATACCTGCCATGCCTGTGGTTTATGCGCATAAAAATGAGCCACCGTAAGTGGTGGCTCAGTTATCTATGATGCATTTAGGTGTCGGACACCTACCTATCCCGCGGACTAACTACTAACTACCCTTTACAAAAGCCGCTATCTTTTTAGCAGTGGCATCGCTGACCGGCACGAGGGGCAGGCGCAGGACGTTTTCGCAGAGGTCCATATTCTTGAGCGTGCATTTTACGCCGGCAGGGTTGCCCTCCGCAAAGAGGAGATTGATGCCGTTGAGTATCTTATAATGCACCTTGCGGGCTTTGTCGAACTTGTTTACCAGGGCGAGGTTCACCACATCGGTCATTTCCTTGGTATAGCAGTTGGCCGCTACCGATATGATGCCTTCCATGCCAATGGCCATCTGCGCCACTACGAGGTCATCATCGCCGGAGAGCACGGTGAAGTTGTCGGGTTTGTTTTGCAGCAGCTCAAGGCACTGGGGAATGTTGCCGCTGGCTTCTTTTATGCCTATGATATTAGTGCAATCGGCAGCGAGGCGAATAACCGTGGCAGGCAACAGGTTGCTGCCGGTTCGGCCGGGTACATTGTACAGTATGATGGACTTGTTTGACGCTGCCGACACAGCTTTGAAGTGCTGGTACAGGCCTTCCTGTGATGGCTTGTTGTAGTAGGGCGCTACGCTCAGGATCGCATCTACGCCTGTAAGGTCCATTTCCTTAATCTGGCGCACTACTTCGCTGGTGTCGTTGCCGCCAATGCCGCAAACCACGGGCACTTTGCCTGCGCAGTATTTGACGACTGAGGAAAGGACCTCCTGCTTTTCGGCAGCGGAGAGGGTGGTGGTCTCACCTGTAGTGCCCAGCGCAACCAGGAAGTCTACACCTCCTTTAATAACATGCGCCACTAATTTTTCGAGGGATGTAAAGTCGACTTTTCCATTCTTAAGAAAAGGGGTAACCAGCGCAACGCCGGTGCCGTGTAGTTTTTGAATTGCCATAATACTCAGTTGTGCAGAACCGTTTTAGTTGTTTCCAATAAATTCCAAAAAATGAACAGGAGTAATTAGCAGGTAGCTACAGAAGGAAACTGCATTCTATTCTACAATTATCGGCAGTAAAATCAGGAGTAAATATCGAACATTAAAATGAAACTACATAGCCTGATGCTAGGAGGTAGCAGAAATATTTTCCAAAGGCGCTTCAACCTCGTCGTAAAAGCCCATATGCGAGAGCTTTTCGATACGCTGGCTGATGCGGGCATCGGGTGTGAGGGCACTCAACTCGCTGATGGCATTGAGGAGATAGCCCTTTATGGTCTCGGCCATTTTGCCGTGGTCGGAATGTGCGCCGCCGAAAGGTTCGGGGATCACATCATCCACCAGGCCAAAGCCGCTCATGTCCTGCGAGGTGAGACGTAGTTGCTCAGCAGCTTTCTCTTTAAAGTTCCAGTTGCGCCACAAAATAGAGGAGCAGGATTCAGGGGAGATAACGCTGTACCAGGTGTTCTCGAGCATGGCCACCTTATCGCCAATGCCGATGCCCAGTGCGCCGCCTGATGCACCCTCGCCAATAATGACGCAGATAACAGGTACTTTCATATTCACCATCTCGAATAGATTGCGCGCAATAGCTTCTGCCTGGCCGCGCTCTTCAGCTTCAAGGCCAGGAAAGGCCCCAGGTGTATCTATGAATGTGATGATAGGACGGTTAAATTTCTCAGCGATCTTCATAAGCCTGAGCGCCTTGCGGTATCCCTCTGGGTTTGCCATCCCGAAGTTACGGAGCTGGCGCATCTTGGTGTTAACGCCCTTCTGGTGACCTATCACCATAACGGGCTGGCCATTGAGCTCGGCCATGCCGCCCACCATAGCCTTGTCGTCTTTCACCTGGCGGTCGCCATAGAGCTCTGTGAAGTTCTTGAATATCTTCTCAATATAGTAGAGGGTATATGGACGATCGGGGTGGCGGCTAAGCTGCACGCGCTGCCAGGGTGTGAGGTGCTCATAGATATGCGCCCTTGTCTTTTCGATAGCGGCTTCGAGCTCACGAATGCTATTGGTAACATCCACTTTGCTTTTGGTGGACATCTCTTTCAGCTTAGTTACCTGAGCATAAAGTTCTTCAAGCGGCTTTTCGAAATCGAGGAATTGCATAAGTAGTATTTGGGAGCACAAATGTAACTGTTTATCGATTTTAAAAGAACATTTGCATAATTCAAAAAAATGCCGTTATCTTTGCAGCCCAAACTACAAAAAGGATTGGTAGTTCAGTCGGTTAGAATGCCGCCCTGTCACGGCGGAGGTCGCGGGTTCGAGTCCCGTCCAGTCCGCAGAAAAAGTAAAAGCCCCCTGTAGAATCAATACTCTTCAGGGGGTTTCTGTTTTTAGGTACAACATAGGTACAACATTTGGAATAATTACATCCTGATTGATGAAGAACGTAATTGTTAGGCTCTGTAGTAACCTCTGCCTGCTGTACTTTATTAATCAGGATGCGGCAAGATTAGATGAAGATGAATAGTGTTACTCTGTTCCTGTTCGCGGCAGTATATTCAAGCCTCTATTTAATAAAAATAGATTTCTTTTCCAGGGGGCTTTGGTGATTAACGAGGGATAGTCCGTCTCCAAAAGAAACCAGCATAGGCATGTAGTATTGTGCACATACTACGCATCTTCATAGCCATAAAGAAAATTACAATATAACCCTCCTGCCACCTGACCAGTACCTGCACCTGATACACCCAACTGCATCATACCATGTAGGCGGTGTATATACCCGTCATTGTAATGGCAACTATTTTCATGAAGGTGGCTGTGTAGCTAGTGCCTCATTGAACAGGACCAGTACCAGACACTTTACACTCTGTTTTTGTCTGGCGCATACTTCAAAGCATTTATCCATCATGTCACTGCGGATAGTCCTTTCTTCTTCACTATATCTCCCCGGCATGTTCAGTGCCTCGAATGGGTTTCCTTCTCCGATCTCTGCTGATAACTGCAGGATGAACTCT
>CANJQU010000045.1 GCA_947476485.1 Chitinophagaceae bacterium | reverse complement strand
GTCGATAGCAAAGCCCGATCGTGCAGCGAATTGTGTAAGCGTGAAGAGTAAAAATATTATCTTTTTCATCGGACTATTTTTTATTTCCTGCTGGCAGAATGCACCGCCTGGTTACTTTTGCGCTTTTCGAAAATTACATTGGGTTATCTTTGTGCAAAACTTTAAGTTCCTGTGTCTCGTACATAATATAATTTTATACTCAAATTTTATGCCAGCCGGTGTTTACGGTATATAGCCGGTGTTTAAATTTAGCACCTTTCCCATAATAAAGCATGTTGTCAGCAAAATGAAGAAGTCACAAAATATTATCCTTTCGGCGGTGCTGTTTGCCGCCATATCTTCCTGCGGCAACAAAAACAAAGATGAATGGACAGATGGTAAGGACGCCAGGGGCCGCACCCGGGATACCGCCATATATCGTAACGGAGGCTATCATTATTATCGCTATTTCGGTGGCGGCTGGTTCGCGCTTCAAAGGAATAATATGATAAATACCGGGCGATTTGCCCCGGCTTCCTCAGGCGAAATATCAAGTGCTTCGTTCAGCCCAAGGGCTGCTTCCGGCAGCATCAGGTCGGGAGGTTTCGGCAGTTCGGCGCACACTTCATCGGGAGGATAGTAATTTGATCACCATTTAATTTGCAACTTGAAAAGACTGACCATAACACCCAGGAAAGACTGGGAGCAGAAAGTAAAAGACCAGGGTTTCCTGTTTTATAAAAACGAGTCGTACTATACCGAGACCGCGGCATATGAATTTACTGCAGCTGAAGTGGACCAGATAGAAGCAGCGACTGCTGATATCTTTGAGAAGTGCATTGCTGTAATAGAGCATGTCATCAAGAATGATCTCTGGGATAAATTTTTTATCCCAAAGGAATATGCAGACCTGATAAAATGGTCGTGGAATGAAGATATGCCGAGCTTCTATGGACGCATGGACCTGGCATTTAATAATGGAGACATAAAGCTGCTGGAGTTCAATGCAGACACTCCGACATCGCTGCTTGAGGCCAGTGTTATACAATGGTACTGGCTTCAGGAATATGACAGTAAACTGGATCAGTTCAACTCGATACATGAGAAGCTGATGGCGCATATGAAGGTTTGCGCACCGTATTTCTATGATCCGAAGGTACTCACGTTTGCGTGTGCGAGTGACAACCTGGAAGACCTGATGACCACAAAGTACCTGCAGGATATAGCGGACCAGGCCGGGCTAAGAACCGACTTTTTATACATGAATGAAATCGGCGTAGATGACCGCGGTGAATTTTATAGAACGGATGGAACACCTATCGGCAACATCTTCAAGTTGTACCCGTATGAATGGTTGTTTCACGAGGAGTTCGGGAAATTCCTGCCAACAAGCAGGAACAGCACTATGTGGATAGAGCCTGCCTACAAGGCACTGTGGAGCAATAAAATGCTACTTGTATACCTTTACGAATTGTTCCCGGATTGTAAATATATACTGCCGGCAACTTACCGGGCTACAGAGGTGGTATACCAGCCCGGGCAGTATGTCCAGAAGCCGGTATATTCACGCGAAGGTGCAAACGTAAAGATCGTGAAGAATGGAGTGGTGGCCGAGCAAACTGATGGAGAGTATGGAGAGGAGGGTTTTGTGATACAGGACTATGCCGAGCTACCAACATTTGACGGCAAGCACCCTGTGATAGGGAGCTGGCTGATAGGTGGGGTACCCGCAGGAATGGGCATCCGTGAATCGGAGGGGTTGATCACCGGCAATACCAGCAAATTTGTGCCGCATTTTTTCAGGTAAATTTTTTAAAAGAAAAGAGCATATGAACAACGCGGAAAACAGAACGTTTAAGATAGGCAATGACCTTGAGGTAAACCGCATGGGCTACGGAGCTATGCGTATTACAGGCAAAGGGGTATGGGGCGAGCCAGAGCATAGAGATGAAGCGATAAAGGTGCTGGAGAGCCTGCCTGGCCTTGGCGTCAACTTTATTGATACCGCTGACAGCTATGGCCCGAACGTTTCTGAGGAACTTATCGCTGAAGCTTTGTATCCTTATCCCGCAGGCATGGTGATCGCCACTAAAGGAGGCTTTGAGCGTACCGGCCCCGGAGAGAGGCAGATCAATAGCCATCCTGATCATTTAAGACAAGCATTAGAGGGTAGTCTGAAACGTTTGAAACTGGATAGGATAGATCTCTATCAGCTGCACAGGATAGACCCTAAGGTGCCTTTTGAAACGACCTTGCGTTTTTTGCAACAGGCACAAAAGGAGGGATTGATAAAGCATATCGGCCTGTCAGAAGTGGGCATTGCAGATATTGAGAAAGCAAAAGAGTTTGTAGACGTTGTATCCCTTCAAAATAAGTATAGCATCGTTTATCGCAATTGGGAGAGGGAGCTGCAATACTGTAATGAACACGGTATTGCGTTCATACCCTGGAACCCGATTAATGCCGGGAATATCCTCTATGTAGAAAAACTCAAAGAGATCGGAGCCAGGCACAATGCGAGTGCACAGCAGGTGGCGCTGAGCTGGTTGTACCATCATTCTGCTAATGTTCTTTTAATACCGGGAACCTCAAAGGTGAGCCACCTTGAAGAAAATGTTAAAGCAGCAGATCTGGCGCTCACGGCTGATGAAATAAACGAGCTTGAGCAGGTGAATGTGTGACATTGTGTAGTATTTTTACACTTTCTAATTTTTACTTATGCGCAGAACTTTGGGGCTGTTTATAGCCTTGTTATTTACCCGGGCGCTCTTTGCCCAGGGCACAAAACAAATTACAATTGACGATCTGTTCAGGAACAACACATTCAGTGCTAAGAATGTGCCAGGCTTTAATGCGATGAAGGATGGTGAACATTACACCCAGATCGATATGGAGGGCGGTCACCAATGCATCAGGATGTACGAGCTGGAAACAGGAAAACCAGTGAAGACCATTTATACGAATGCTATTCCTGGTGGTGGTGAAACAAAGGTGAACATAGAAGAGTATAAATTCAGCGCCGATGAGCAAAAACTGATGTTGTTTGTACACAGCGAGCATATCTACCGGCACTCTGCTTCGTATCATGTGTATGTGCTGGATATTTCATCGGGCGCGTTAAAGCTTGTGGATAATGACAAAATATTGCACGCTACTTTTTCGCCTGATGGTAAGTGGGTAGCCTACGTAAAGAACAATAATCTCTATTGTAAAGAGCTTGCTGCAGAAACCCCGGTACAGATAACTACTGACGGTGAAAAGAACAAGATCATCAATGGTAACTGTGATTGGGTATACGAAGAGGAGTTTTCTTTCACGAAGGCGTTTGAGTGGTCGAAGGATGGGAACTATATCGCTTTCTACCGTTTTGATGAAAGCCAGGTGCCTGAGTACACAATGACAAAGTATACCGGCCTGTACCCCGAACAGTATACTTATAAGTATCCAAAAGCCGGGGAGCGCAACTCGGTAGTGCAGATCAAGATATACAATGTGCTGAAGCGCTCTACATTAACTACCAATACTGGCGATGCTGACCAGTACATACCACGAATAAAGTGGAGCGCCGATCCGGGCAAATTGTGTATCTACCGGTTGAACCGCTTACAGAACAACCTCGAGCTGCTGCTCACCAATGCATCAGATGGCGCAATGACAACGATTTACTCTGACAATAACAGATGGTACATAAACATTAATGATGAGATCACGTTTTTACCTGATGGCCATTCTATGATTATAAGGAATGAAAAGGCAGGGTACAGCCATTTGTATAACTGGGACTGGCAAACGCAAAAGCTGAAGGATCTTACGGAAGGCCTCTTTGATGTGGATGCGCTGGTGGGTGTTGATCTTGAGAATAAACTTGTTTATTACACAGCTGCAGAAAAATCACCGCTTGAAAGGCAACTATACGTTGTGACTTTGAACGGGAAGAAGGAAAGATGTCTCACCCCGGAAAGAGGGACACATGCCATAACTCCATGTGTGGGCTATGACTATTTTGTCGATAAGTATTCCGAAGTGAATAAGGTGCCAGTATATTTTCTCCGCAATTCCAATGGTAAGATCATCCGCACGCTGGAGGACAATAGTGCGCTGGAAGCAAAGATGAAGGAGTATGCGATGGGAGATGTCCGTTTTTTGAAGATAAAGGGAACAGAAGAGATGCTGAATGCATGGATGATAACGCCGCCGGGTTTTGACAGCACTAAAAAGTATCCTGTGCTGATGTATCAATACAGCGGCCCCGGGTCGCAGGAAGTGGCCGACCGCTTTCCGCTGGGTAATTATTTCTGGCACCAGATGCTTGCCCAGAAAGGATATATTGTGGTTTGTGCAGATGGCACCGGCACAGGTTTCAGGGGAGAGGAGTTCCGGAAGAAGACCTACCTGCAGCTTGGTAAGATGGAAAGCGATGACCAGATAGCAGCGGCCAGGGAACTGGGCAAATTGAGATACATTGACCCGTCAAGGATAGGTATATGGGGTTGGAGTTACGGAGGGTTTATGAGCAGTACCTGCCTGATGAAAGGCAATGATGTATTCAAGGCTGCAATAGCTGTAGCGCCCGTTACCAACTGGCGTTATTATGATAACATCTATACCGAGCGGTATATGCGCACGCCCCAGGAAAACCCGGAGGGGTATGATAGCAATGCCCCTGAGAAGATGGCAGACAAGCTGAAGGGAAACTTTCTCCTGATTCATGGTACGGGTGACGATAACGTTCATTTTCAGAATTCTGTGATGCTGACCAGTGCGCTCATTGCTGCGGATAAGGATTTTGAAAGCGAATATTATCCGGACAAGGCCCACGGCATATCCGGTGGCAATACACGTCACCAGCTATATAAGCGGATGACCGACTTTATTTTGAAGAACTTGTAGCGCGGATGAACAGACTCGAAGCCAATGTTCACAAATCGGTACCAATACGTTTCCTGTCGAGAAAGGCTCATAAGGTGATCCTTCCGGGCATGAAGGGAGCTTCTTTATACGAAGTGGGCAAGTTTTTTTTGTGGGAGATCCGGAAGTTGAAACTGCAGGAGCGCGCTGCGGCGGTTACCTACAATTTTCTCATGACATTGCCGCCAACATTTCTATTCCTTTTTTCGTTGCTGGCTTATTTACCGGTGAAGAATGTGGAGCAGGCCATTTTGAACACGATCAAGCTGGTAACACCTAATCATAACATATACGTGAGTGTGCGGGATGTAATGAAGGATTTCATGGGCAGGCCACACCGCGACGTGCTGTCGTTTGGTATCATACTCGTCGTCTATTTTTCTTCAAATGGCGTTATGGGGCTCATGCGCAGTTTTGATAAAAGCCAGGCGCTTTATAAAAAGAGAACCGGTTTCCGGCGCAGGTGGACGGCAATTAAACTGACCATCATGCTTATTGCCGTGAGCATAGCCGCTTTAACGGTACTGGTAGTGCAAAGTAAGAATCTGAATCCGCTGATCATGAAGACGTTCCATAGTCTTGTAGCTTTGAAGGTGATCAGTTTTGTCATTCTTATTGCGTTGGTGTTTATCGCCATCTCTCTGATCTACACTTATGGGTCTTCACTCACCGTTAAGATCAAATTTATTTCAGCAGGTTCGGTATTTGCTACCATTGCCTCGGTGATAGCTACCGCTATTTTCTTTTTCCTTGTCAACAATTTTCTCAACTACAACAAGGTATACGGGTCAATAGGGACGTTGATCGCATTTATGGGGTGGGTGTGGCTCAATACCATTATTATTTTGTTGGGCTACGAGCTTAATGTGAGTATCTTGCTTGGCGAATTATCGCGTGAAGAAAATGACTAGAATACGACCTGGCATATGGCGAAAGATGCGCAGCATAGTAGTTGTTGCCTGCGTGTCTGTCGTGCTGCTTTCGGGATGCGGGGATAGAAATGGCATACCGGTAGCGGTTACGTTTACAGAGCATGTTGCGCCTATACTTTATAATAATTGTTCCATCTGCCACCGGCCCGGTGGAAGCGCCCATTTTTCTTTGGTTACCTATGAAGAGGCGCGGAAAAATGCAGGAGCAAGCGCTTATGTAACGAAGGAGAGGATAATGCCTCCATGGCCGGCCGATCCACATTACACAACCTTTGTGGGGCAGCGGGTGCTGACTGAGCGAGATATTAAGATACTGGAAAAATGGGCAGAAGAAGGTGCTCCGCGCGGCCCGGCCGATAAATTGCCGGTAATGCCCATATATCCAGTGGGGTCAGAGATGGGTACGCCGGATGTAAGAGTAGCGGTGCGGCCTTATTTACTGAAAGGAAACAGCAGCGACCGGTTCCTGTTGGTGAAAGTGCCGTTCGAATTGCCACAGGATACATTTGCGAGCCTGATCGAGTTCGTCCCCGGCAGAAAAAACGTAGTGCATCATGTTAACGGCGACCTGGTGTCGTATGAGTTTGACAAAAAGAAGGATATATTTTCCGGCGAATGGGCGCTGGACATGCAGTTGGATACTTCGAAACTACTTGAGGCGTACCAGCGGCTGGGACTGCCGAATGATGATGGTTCTTATCCGCTGCTGCAAAAATCTGTGGTCAATTACCTGCCGGGTGCGGTAGGACAAAAGTATCCCGAGGGAGTAGGTGGATATAAACTGCCGCGCAAAGGTGTTTTCCTGTTGAATGACCTGCATTACGGATTTACGAATAAAGACGATATACTGGACAGTTCCTACATTAATATTTTCTTTTCAAAGACACCACCCGACAGACCGGTACAGGAATTTCAATTGGGTACACTTAGTTCATTCGGCAATGCCCCGGTGCTGCCTGATCTGATCATACAACCCGATAGTATAAAATATGTGCACAGCAATTATACCGTAACTGAGGATATTTCTATCCTTACTATTAATCCGCACATGCACCTGCTTGGCAAGAGCTTCAAAGCCTACGCGTTAAAACCAGGTGGAGATACGATCAGGCTGATCTCTATACCCAGGTGGGATTTTAACTGGCAGTACTTTTACACTTTCAAAAAAATGGTGAAAATACCTAAAGGTAGTACCATAGTTGCAGAGGGTGTGTATGATAACACCAAGCAAAATCTGAACAACCCATTCAGTCCGCCGCGGCTTGTGCGTGACAATAACGGTAGCATGAAAGCCACGGACGAAATGTTCCAGTTCATAGTTACCTATCTGCCTTACAAAGCAGGCGATGAGAACGTGAGCCTGGATGGCAAGCAGCAATAAGGAATTGTATTGGCAATAAACAGTTATTTTTACAAAAACAGCAAGCATGAAAACAACATTATTCGCAGCCACCTTATTCGCTTTAGTCTCTGCAATGCCTTCGATCACATTCGCCCAGGGATCAGATAAAATGAAACCGGGAGATGACCTTCCTCCGGTGGAGACCATAATGAAAAATGCCAATGGCAGCACCACAACCTTGAAAGGAGCCGAAAAAGCAAATGGGTTGCTGATTATGTTTTCGTGCAATACATGTCCGTTTGTGATAAAGAACGAGCCTGTCATTAAAATGACAATGGAGTATGCGGCTTCACACAACATTGGTATGGTGATCATTAATTCGAATGAGGCAAAGCGCGGGGATGATGATTCGTATGAAGCGATGAAGAAGTATGCAAAAGCACAGGGTTACACTGTGCCATATTTAGTGGATGAGCAGTCGAAGCTTGCAGATATTTTTGGCGCGAACCACACGCCCGAGGTGTACTTGTTTGATAAACATCATAAGCTCGTTTACAAGGGCGCTATGAACGATAATCCTTCAGACCCGAAAGGATATAAGACAATGTATATTGAAGATGCGATCAATGCCATGGTTGCAGGTAAAGAAGTTGACCCGAAGACAACTAAGTCTATAGGATGCAGTATAAAGAGAAGGGCGTAGCAATGTTTTGAAATATTTCAGCCCTGGGTGTTCCGGGGCTTTTTTTTGTGAAATTTATATTGTCGCTTCATCAGCACATAGCGTCCTGTCTAAGTGAGGGCGGGAGCAGAAAAGAATTTAAATTTTGAGTGAATGAGCACATCTGAAAATTCCATACTTGGTTTAAAAATGCCCACAGACCCTCGCTGGGCAGATCTTGCATCCGTATCGCTTGAAGAGATACTCACCGACCATGCGTTTTGCGAGCAGAAGGCTGCGACGCAATGCATTACATTGATACAAGGCTATCCCGACAGGGTGGAATTGGTAAACGCTTTGTCTCCCATCGTTACAGAGGAGTGGGGGCATTTCAGAATGGTGTGGGCTGAGATGAAAAAACGGGGGTACAACCTGGGCCGTCAACGAAAGGATGAATATGTGAATCTGCTGCTGCAGCATGGGCCTAAAAATATACCGTCAGATGAAAAACTACTGCACAAGCTAGTGCTTTGCGCGTTGATCGAAGCGCGTAGTTGTGAGCGGTTCCGGCTGCTCGCTGAAAATCTTGAAGAGGAGGCGTTGCGTAGTTTCTATTACAAATTCATGGTGTCTGAGGCGGGGCATTATCGTTTATTCATCGATCTTGCAGAGCAATATTATCCCGTAGAAAAAGTGCGTATAGCCTGGCAGCAGTGGCTTGATGTAGAAATGCATATTTTGCAAATGCTGACACCACGGGGCGACAGGATGCACTAGGGCGTTATTCTATAGAGTGTTCCTCCGTCTCCGGCTACAAGCAGATCTTTGTTAGGGCATAACACTATACTGCGCAGCGCGTTTGTAGTAAACCGTTTATATTCCATCCAGTGCCTGCCGCCATCATCCGAATATATGATCTTTCCATCCTCTCCTACGGCCCAGCCATTTAGAGCGTCTACAAACAAAATACTAAGCAGCCGGTAGCGAGGGAGCGTAATGTCATTGCCATTGCGATACCGGGTCCAGTTGTTACCACCATCTGAGGTGTGATAAACACTGCCGTTGTATCCGCACATCCAGATTTCGTTGCCGTGAATATCCATAGCCATAAAGTTGTCCCCTTCCACGTCAAGAAAAGTCCATGTGGTACCGCAATCGCCCGTTTTCATAGCCACACCGTAACCAATTACATATCCTGTTGACTGATTAGTCATATATATCTCGTTCAGCCCGAAACCATATTTCCGGGTGTTAATAATATTGAAATTTGAATCGACGAAAGTAATAAAGCCGGTGTCCTGTGCGAGAGAGGCGATAAAAATTCCGGTGTCGACAGTAGGGAAAGTAAGAGATGTATAACGGTTCCAGTCGAGTATCCGTCTAAAGACCCAGTTGATGCCGGCATCTTTTGAATATAACACGTCCCCATCGGCTCCACATAAATACAGCGTGCCATTGGGCGAAGTGCCGATACCATACATGCCTTTTTCCGCATTGGGGTCAGACATATTGCCCCAGTTATAGCCGCCATCTGTCGACCTGAGTATCTCTGATTTGGCCCATTTGACGCCACCTGCAACAATGCAAACACTGTCGTTTAGGAACCTGACCCTGTTTAATCGGGAATTTGTATTGCTGTTTAACATTTGCACTTTTGACCAATGCAAAACATCCTTCTTACATGAAGGGGCATACAAGACAAAAAGGGCCACACATGTATAGGCCAGGCATTTAAACATGGATGCAAATTTCATTATTTTAATTTGTAAACCCGTAGTTTTTCTTTGTCAAATATCTTTTCAGCCAAATGATTATTAATCGGAACGGTGTCCACTTGCTCGTCCAAAAAGATGTACCGGGCTCCCTTACTAATGTAAAAGGAGAGCATCTTTTCATCCCACCAGCTTTTGTCAAAAGCCCACCCTTTTCGGTCAATATAATAAAGCAAGATGTAGTGAGAATCATCGTAGCCGGTTACACAATAGGCGTCTGGTGGAGTAAGCTTCCGCAATTCTTCTTTGTATTTAATATAAACAGGATTAAACCCCGGAAGGTCATAATCCCAACGCGTGTCGGCACGCAGGAATGCAGTTATCGGAAGAATTGCGAGACAAACCATGGCTAGAATTCGAACAAACTTTCCTTTTAAAGACATTAGAGAATATGCTCCGTATGCCACTAATAAAAAAATTAAAGGTAAAAACGGGAACAGGTAATAATCATGTACAACATCGATAATGTTCATTTCGTAGAGGAAGTAGCATATCAATGTTACGCCCAGTGAACAGAAGATAAAAAAACGAGGCTTTCGGTGAAGTCCATTCCTGAACATAAAATAAAATCCGGAAAGAAAGAACAGCACCGATCCGTAATTAATGATCAATTCCGGAAGGATCGAAATGATCGTTCTTACGAGGACATTTACAAGGTCAGGGTGATTTAATTTCTGATTGAAAACTCCATAAACAGCACCTATAACCCAGTGCGGTATTACGGCTAGATACCACGCAAGTGCTGGCGTAATACCGGCAATGTAAATAAATAATATTGGCAATATTTTTCTTGTGGTGTATTCCTTTCTTTTTAGTACAAGCAGAACGAAGGCAAAAATAAAAACACCGTAGAGGATAAAAGGCAATTTTGCCATTACCGAAAGACACAAAAAAACCGCGCTCCAAACCACACAATTTATTTTTAGCGTATTAATGTATCTGTAAAAGAAGCCCAGGCTCCATATTCCACAGCAAAGCGCCATATTATCCGGCAGTGGGTTTACGGTGTAATAGTAGAATACAGGAGAAAAATTAAAACACCATGCACAAATTGTCGAAATAACCTTGTTATTAAATATTGAATCGCAAAAATAAAACATGCCATAAACCGAGAATAACCCAATAATAAAAGTGAGTATCCGGGAGATTGCGATATGCGGTCCGAAGCATTTGTAAAACAAAGCAAATACCCATTGCATTAAAGGGAATTCCATTCTATGCAGCCGGTCAGTATCCGGATATTCATTGATGCGTGGATTGAGAATGTTGAGATCCTCCCGATAGAAATTGTTTATTACAGTTTGAGTCTCAGTTTGCCGCCATACGTGATACCCGAATAGATCAGTATTAAAAATATGGAAGTGTAACGCCAGGCTTATAAAAGGAATAGATAGTAGAATCAGTTTGTAATGTTTCCCGATAAATGTCATTTACTTGTGTTTCGCGCTGAAAATTACATGAAAAAGCCTGCATTCAAAAATAACAGCGTTTAAATAGCATCACTTAGCTGTTTCCTGGAAGGCATCCGGGTTACACCATCTGGCGGGCCTTTAATTCCAGGTACTTATTGATGACATCAACAGTGAGCCGTTGCGGGGTAGTGAGGATGGAAAGTATGCCATGCATGCGCAGCTCCTTTACGATAAGTCTTTTTTCAAGGTCGAATTGATCGGCAATCGTTTTTATATAGATGCCTTCTATGCTGTCCGGGTTGGTTTCATGGATCTCTTTAAGCAAAGTGTTTTGGAAAAAGATCACACAAACGAGATGTCGGTGAGCTATTTTCTTAAGAAAGGGTAATTGCCGTTCAAGGGACGAGTGTGTTTCAAAATTGGTGAACAGCAATACGAGGCTGCGTTGGGTGATGCGGCGATGGATCGTGGTCCAAACGGCTTCGTAGTCGCTTTCTTTGAATTGGGTCTGCTGCTTGTATAGTGTCTCGATCAGCCGGTGCAACTGGTCATTGCGCCGGTCTGCGGCTACTATATCATTTATTTTGTCCGAGAATGTTATCAGCCCAGCTTTGTCTTGTTTCATCAGTGCAACATTCAGCAGGGCCAGGCATGCATTTATGGAATGGTCCAGGAGGGTCATACCTTCGAACGGCATCTTCATGTTGCGGCCCTTGTCTACAAGGCAGTAGATCTGTTGCTGGCGTGCGTCGGTATAGGTGTTTACCATCAGGTTGCTGCTTCTGGCAGTTGCCTTCCAGTTTATGGTGCGGACATCATCTCCCTGCACATAGTCCTTTATTTTTTCAAACTCAAGACTGTGACCCAGCCTGCGAACCTTCTTAACACCTGTAAGTGTTATATCGCTAATGGCCATTAACTGGTATTTTCTCAATTGCTGGTAGGCGGGGTACACTTTTACCACGGTGGGTTCCGCGATCCTAAGGCGCCTTCGGACCAGGCCAATTGGGCTTGATGCGAACAATACCACATGCCCAAAACTATATTCTCCACGCGAAAGTGGTTTGAGGGTATAGCTCACGCTGCCATCTGATTTGTAGCCAATTGTTATGTACTTATTGAAATTCCGCTCCTGGAATTGAAACGGCAACTCATCTATCAGCATAGCAGTTACCCGGAATGGGAATGAATTGTTTATGGATATTTTTACAAGATTTTCATCACCAATGCTGAACCGCGCCGGCATTATACGCATCGCCTTTATCTCACCTCTGGAAAAGAACAGCAACACGTATTCTGCTACCGAAAGCAGAAGGATGGCGAGCGTGATCGCTACTACCGGCTGAAAAAGGAATTCGACAAAGAAAGAGACGAAAAATAAAATGACACACGCTCCCAGCAGGAGAAACCATCTCTTGCTGAAAAAAAGTGATGCTATGTATCCTTTTTTATTCATTGGTAGCTATCAATGTGTTGTTCATCTTCCCTGGTGCTCAGAAGTGCACTATCGCCGATTTATGGTTCCCCCTTTAGGGGGACAGGGGGTTACCTCGGTATCTCCATTTTTGCTATGATCTCTTTAATAACATCGTCAGTTGTTGATCCTTCCATTTCCCGCTCGGGCGTCAGGCCAATGCGGTGGCGAAGTACTGCCGGCGCTGCTTGCAGTATATCTTCCGGTATCACGAAATTTCTGCCGCGCAGTACGCTGTATGCCTTAGCTATTTGTAGCATAGCGATGGATGCACGCGGAGACGCGCCCAGGTAGAGTGAGCGGTTATTACGTGTCTCCCAAACTATTTTTGCTACAAACTCCAATAATTTTGGTTCTATGTGTGTTTCTCTAACCTGCATGCGGGCATTGAGTAATATTTCCGGAGTGATTATCGGCTGCATATTAGTCAATAGCTCTGTTATGGCCTGCTGGTTGTGACGTTCAAGTATTTTTATTTCTTCTTCGAGAGATGGATACCCGACCGTCACCTTCATCAGGAAGCGGTCTAGCTGGGCCTCTGGCAGCCGGTAGGTGCCTTCATGCTCTATGGGGTTTTGCGTGGCTATTACCATAAATGGAGCCTGCATTTTATGGGTCAGTCCATCCACAGTTACCTGCCGCTCTTCCATTACTTCAAACAGTGCCGCTTGCGTCTTTGCCGGGGCACGATTGATCTCGTCAATGAGCACTATGTTGCTGAAGATAGGGCCGGCTTTGAACTGGAAGGTCGATGTCTGCGGGTTGAAAACGCTGGTTCCAAGCACATCGCTTGGCATAAGGTCCGGTGTGAACTGTATGCGCGAAAATCTTGTGTTAATAAGCTTGGCAAGCAGTTTGGCAGTGAGCGTTTTGGCTACTCCCGGCACGCCTTCTATCAATAGATGCCCATCTGCCAGCAACCCGGCCAGCAGTTGATCTATCATCCCATTCTGACCTACGATCACTTCGTGAATACGTTCCTGAACCTGCTCAACCAGCGTAGATAGGGCGTTGCTGTCATTCCGGGGTATATCATTTTGAGGAATGTGCCCCTGTTCTGTAGATTCCATTATATGCGGTCGTTTTTATAAAATTGATGAATAGTATTGTAAAGTTTGTAAAGATAAGGGTCATCTATTTTTACTGACCGTAATCTTATTTCGTGGATCATATCCATCAACTCGCGAACTGTGTTTTCAGATTGTCCTGACTTGATGGTAAGTTGCTGGGTGAAATGCTCATTGAGCAGGTTAGTATTAAGGTAGTAATTCATTCGCACCCATTCCAGGAACTGCTGCAGCATTTTGTCCGCAAGATTGGTATGATTGCCCTTGTTGTAATAAAGTCTGCCAACAGTTTCTACGAAAGAAACTGAATCGTTTTTTAACGGGGCTACTATTGGTATTATCCGCTGTTTCCTCTTTCCTTCAAAAAAGACATAAACAAGGAGAATGAAAAGCCCTAGCAGCAAAGCCCATTTTGTAGCCGGGTATTTCCACAGCACAGACAGCCCTGATCCTGATCCGCTCCGTTTGTAGTAGCTATGTGTATAGACCTTGTTTATATTTTCTGGCAGGGTTCGCAACACGCCAGTGAGATAGTCTATATTGCCCGATTGCAATAGGAAATAGTTGCTGGTCACCAATGGCGCTGCATGGAGCGTGATGTGCCCATCGCCTACACGATACCTAAGTATATCTGGTCGCTCATTTGCATATCCCAGGGTATCCGGCGCATAGATATTTGTTTCATCATAGCTATCGTCGTCGCTTGTGTCATTTTTTGAGATGGTATTTACAGTATCTATTTCAACCGAAAAATGACCTTTTATAGATCGGCCTTCATATCCATATCTTTTTCCGGAAATGCCTCCAAGGCTTAGTACGTTGAGATTATGCAGGTCAAGCTGTTGGTTGAAGGTCATTGATTGTTCTTCTTCGCCCGGGTCTTTATTGCAAGAAAGATCTTTTTCTATTTTTTCATCAAGGATACTGCAAAAGATAACGAGTTCATTACCGTTACTCACAAACTGCTTTAGGTTGTACCACTCTTCGTCGGATACTCTAAAATCAAGGCCGCTAAGTATGATGAGCGAGCAACCATTGTTATAGCCCTTCATTTTGTTGTCCATGTTGTCATACCGAAACCCGGGCGACAATCGTTCCATGGCTGCGGCCGGAAAAAAGTACTTCATCGAATTGGCAAACAGCCATGTGCCATATGGTCGCTTATCATCAGGTTCAAGTGAAATACGCCATTTTTCTCGTTCGCGCGCTGCCTGATCTTTGCCACATCCACATAGAGTAACCAATATGACTGCGATATATAAAATATGTTTCCTGTTCATGCGCCAAGTTGTTTTCGCAGGTTATTGAACAGGTCGCCGTATTCTTTGTAGGTAGCAGCGGGCAACGCAAAATGTCCATACCATACATACTCATACTGGCGTGACAATTGTTTGAACGGCTGCTTATAGGATGTGTCGTTCAGTTCTGTGTAATATTCGTAGTTGGTTTTGTCATTCCGGTATTGGATCAGTCCTTGATGTTGAAGTAATTGGAGCAGCCACATATACCGGTATCTTACCGCCAGTCTCAGCTCGTTGTTGTTTAGTGCCTGCTGTAACAATGTTTCCCAGTTCGTTGTCGCAATATCTTCCTGGTCATTCACGGCAGGGTCGCTGTCTCCCATCATTTTTTTATTCTTATGGAACATGAAGCTGCCGTTGTTTGCGAATGTCCGATATAGGACGTAAATGACGATCGCAATAATGATGGCCCATATCAGATAATAGGCAGAGGCGAAAAAATTGTATATCGCCATGAAGATCCGGGTCAGCATGCTGAGATCCTGCGTAGGCTGATTGGGTTTTACGATTTCCTTGTCATCCTTATAGCTGAATGCCTTGTCATTGGTAAGCTGTTGCCAATCGGTGGGAGCAATCCGTTCGGTGGCCTGGGAGGCGATACCAGCACAAATAAACAGTGCGAACAATAAACAAAATACAGGTATGTAGCTCTTTTTCGAAAACAGGTGCATGACGTTTTTATCTTTTAGCTGATACCTTTTTCTGAGTTGAACATACCCTTATCCATTCTCCTGCTAACTCTGATGGGGTAGAAGACAAAATACCAGGCTATAAAGCTTGCTGAAGAAAGAAGTATGGAGAGGCTGAGCCAGAGCGGCATGCCCGTGTGGCGTGTCACAAAGCCCTCGAAGAAAGCGGCAACAATGAATATAGGCACAAGGCTCACAATTATTTTTACGCTGTCTTTTGCCGCTGATTTGAGCGATTGAACCCGCGTGTAGGTGCCGGGAAATAATATAGCGTTACCAATTGTAAGCCCTGCATAGCCCGCTATCACGATCGCGGACAGTTCGAGCGTGCCATGGACCATGATCACCAGCAACGACTTGAAACCCATATTGTGATGAAAGAACATAAACTCAAACACGCCCACCATAAGCCCATTGGTAAACAAAAAATATAGTGTGCCTACGCCAGCAAAGATCCCCATTGAATAAACCAGGAATGCCACCCGGATATTATTGAACGCTATGTATAAGAACATCGACAGCTCATTGCCGTTTTTATATACACCAAACGGATCGCCATTTGCTATGTTGCGCTCGGTCATGTCTACATACTTGTCTCCAAGGATAGACCTGACGAATGTGGGGTCATTATATGCCGAGAATACACCGATGGCTACAAACGCAAGAAAAAAGAGAAAAGTAAATAACAGCAGCTTGTGTCTTTTCCTGATCACCAGGGGCAATTCAGTGGTCCAGAATGTGATGAGCCGGTGTTTCTTTTCTTTCTTGTTTTTATAGATAGACAGGTAAATATTGGCGGCAAGACCATTGATATAGCGCGAAGTGTTACCGAATGGAAAAAAAGTTTTCGCATAAGACAGATCATCTACGAGGTAGGTGAATCTTTTTGCCACTTCATCAGGGTCTTCCGTGGGTTGCTGGAAATTTTCCCAGCGCTCAATATTTTGTTTAATAAACTGGCCTTCGCGCATATAGGTTTAAAAAATAAAGATAAATGAAAAACCTCAGACCCCTGAAGCCGCATTCTTATCTGTGGCAATTTGCATATTTGCAAATTCTCACATTTGCACATTAACCTTACCTTTGCGCGCTATGACACAGGAAAACCTGAAGGAGATGCGGGAGCGTATAGCCCACCTGCATCGTTTTCTACATATTGATGACCGCCTTGCAAAACTCGAAAACGACCGCCAGCTAACCCTTTCTCCCGGTTTTTGGGATGATAATGCCCGCGCTACTGCTATACTCAAAGAGATAAAAATAGACAAGTACTGGACCGAATTTTATGAGCAGGTGAAATCTTCCGTTGAGGATTTTGCCATATTGCATGATTTCTGGAAAGAAGGTGAAGCTACAGAGGAAGAGGTAAAAGAAGCCTGCGATAAAGCGATAAAAGAACTTGACGAACTGGAATTTAAGTCGACCCTGAATGCGCCCGAAGACGAGATGCCGGCAATGCTGGTGATAAACAGCGGTGCCGGCGGCACAGAGAGCCAGGACTGGGCTGAGATGCTGATGCGTATGTATCGCATGTATGGCGAGAAGCAGGGATGGAAGGTGAGTGAAGTAGACGTACAATATGGAGATGGCGCCGGCATAAAACAGGCAACACTTGAGTTTGATGGTGCATTTGCATATGGATTGCTGAAGGCTGAGAGTGGTGTTCATCGCCTCGTTCGCATATCGCCGTTTGATTCTAATGCGCGCAGGCATACGTCGTTCGCATCAATATTTGTATATCCTTTGATCGATGACACTATTGATATACAGGTGAGTCCGGCTGATGTGGAGTGGGCATTCTTCCGTTCAGGTGGTTCCGGCGGGCAGAATGTGAACAAGGTGGAGACGGCAGTAAGGTTGAAGCACATACCAAGTGGCATAATTGTAGAGTGCCAGATAGCGCGCACGCAGGGTGAGAACCGCGAAAAGGCAATGACCATGCTGAAGAGCCGACTTTATGAAGAGGAATTGCGTAAGCGCCAGGAGGTATTGAATGCAACCAACTCAAATAAGAAGAAGATAGAGTGGGGGTCACAGATAAGATCGTATGTGTTCCATCCCTACAAGATGATCAAGGATCATCGCACGGACTACGAAGTAGGCAATGTGCAACCGGTAATGGACGGCGAACTGGATGATTTTATTAAGGCGTATCTGATGATGGTAAATGCACCGGAGGATTAAACCCCGCACCCTAACCTGCCGGCAGGCAGGCAGGCAGGAGGGGTGTCATAAACTGGTCGGTGCAGGAACCTTTAGCATAGAAGTAAAATTGAGCAACATTGTTTTGAAAACCTTAATGCAGGTTTAGAAAGCATGAAAGGCCCCTTTAGGGGTTGGGGTGTGATTTGGGGTATGACTACTACAAAGAAGAAATTTGATCTGAAATTACTGGTGCGGCTGTTTTCGTTTACGAGGCCGTATCGTAATACGTTGTACCTGGCAACCACACTTGCCATTGTGCTGGCTATCATATCGCCGCTCCGGCCATTCCTTATGCAGCGGTCTGTAGATGCCTATGTCGCCAGCAAGGACATGAACGGTCTTTTGCAATTGGGTGCTCTGATACTTGGTATACTGTTAGTGGAGAGTGTGTTGCGCTTCTGGTTTACTTATCGCACCAACTGGCTCGGACAGACAGTAGTGAACGATCTTCGTAATACTGTATTTAAGAAGGTGCTTTTTCAGAACATTTCCTATTATGATCATACACCTATAGGTACGCTTACAACCCGTACGATAAATGACATAGAGTCGATCAATGACGTTTTTTCGGAAGGTATTATTTCAATAGTCGCGGATATACTCACCATTATTGCCATTATGGTGGTGATGACCGTCACGGACTGGCGGCTTACCCTTGCTTGCCTGGCAACGTTTCCACTGCTTATCCTTGCTACATGGTGGTTCAAGGAGGCTGTGAACAAATCGTTTCAGCGGGTCAGGAATGCTGTTGCTGCACTGAATGCATTTGTCCAGGAGCACCTTACCGGCATGTACATCGTACAGGCATTTGCTGCCGAGGAGCGCGAAGCCGGCAAGTTCGACGAGATAAACAAAGAGCACCGGGACGCAAATATTAAAGGCATATTTGCATATTCGGTTTTCTTTCCTATCGTGGAGATTGTTCTGGCTTGTTCTCTCGGCCTGTTGGTGTGGTACGGGGTGACAAGGATATTACACTATCAGTGTAGCATTGGTGTTATCATCTCGTTCTATATGTACCTCAACCTTTTGTTTCGCCCATTACGAATGATGGCAGATAAGTTCAATGTATTGCAGATGGGTATTATAGCTGCAGATCGCGTCTTTGCTGTGGTGGATAGTGATGAATTTCTTAAGAACAATGGTGTGCTGAAGGCAGACAAGATCCGGGGCGATGTTGCGTTCAACGATGTACACTTTAGCTACAAAGCAGGGTCTCCTGTACTAAAAGGAATATCGTTTCAGCTCGATGCCGGGAAGACGCTTGCCGTAGTCGGACATACTGGCGCGGGAAAAACCTCGCTGATAAGTATTCTCAACCGGCTGTATGAAATAGAGGGTGGATCTATCCTGATAGATGGACACGACCTTCACGACTATGACATCTATAGCCTCCGAAGCCATATTGGCATTGTGTTGCAGGATGTATTTCTCTTCTCCGGTACTATTGCAGACAATATCACGCTCCGCAACCCCGATATACCCAGGGCTAAAGTGGAAGAGGTCGCAAAGATGCTGGGCATACATGAATTTATTATGCGCCTGCCGGGTGGTTATGATTTTGATGTGATGGAGCGGGGTAATACGCTATCACAAGGGCAGCGCCAGTTGTTGTCGTTTGCCAGGGCATTGCTTTATGATCCGCGAATTCTTATACTGGACGAAGCAACTTCTTCTGTAGATAGCGAGAGCGAACAACTGATACAACATGCAATAGACACGCTTATCAAGGGTCGAACTTCTATTGTCATAGCGCACAGACTATCCACAATCCGGAAAGCAAATGAGATCATCGTGATGGACCATGGGGTGATACTTGAACGAGGTAATCATGGATCTCTTATTGCGGATCGTGGTGCCTACTACAATTTGTACACCGCCGTTGAAGAGATGAGGGAAAAAGAGGTGCTATAGTGCTGGCATTCTTTCGCTGCTGCTCCTGTAGCAGTCTTCATCCTAAACCACCTTTTCTTGCAGCTTTTTCTTCACCACCACGCTTACCCGGTATAGCAGGAATATGCCAACCGCAGATATGCCTACCATCACATATCCAAGCGTAGAGTAGTGTTCCAGCGGACTGAACTTATCTTTTTGGACCACGATCATTCCCGCAACGGCTGCAGCTACGCCGCCCGATATTTGTTGCAGCGATGAGTTGATACTCATAAATGCTCCGCGGTCCTGCATATCTGGTATCCCGGTCATCAATGCTTGCGATGGTACCATACGGCTCATAATGCCCATCATCATAAGTACATTGAGCACTATTACAAGCCAGAGCGGTGTCACAGAAAGGTGAGTGTATATCACGACCATTATCATCATCCACAACGATGCAATGGCGAACAGTTTGAACTTATCCACTTTGTCACTGAACTTACCTATGATCGGCATAATAACGAGTGAACTGACACCCGAAACCATAAACAAAGTAGGCAGTTGAGCAGCGGTGATATGCAAATTGTTTATTGAAAATGCGCTGCTGAATGGCATCATCATGAATCCGCCAATGGATAGTAAGGCTGTTGCAGAAAATGCCACACGATAATTTTTCTTTGATATCGTATGAAAAAGATGACTGAAGGCGTTACGGTTTCCCTGTAGTGCAAGGTGCCTGGTCACTGGCTGCATTTTTAACATGATCAGTACCCATACGATTGCTGCAAGCACTGCCACCATAACGAAAGGTGCCTGCCAGCCCCAGTGGTTGGCAATGTAAATACTGATCGGTATACCCAGCACCTGGCTTGCACCGAAGGCCATTTGAATAAAACCCATTACCCTGCCGCGATGATGTATATCAAACAAGTCGGTGACGATCGCCATTGATATCGATCCGATCACTCCGCCGAATAAGCCGGTGATAACTCTTGCGGCTATAAGCAACGGATAGGTTGTGGCGAGGCTGCAAAGCACAGTGCCGATAATAAACCCGATGTAAAAAAACAGCAGCAATTTTTTTCTGTCGAAGCGATCGGCAAAACCTGCCGTTAGTAACCCGGAAATACCGGCGCTGAACGCGTATGCAGAAACTGCCAGCCCGAATTGTGACGGTTTCATGCTTAATGATTTCATAAGCATATCGCCCAGTGGCGACATTACCATAAAATCAAGCATCACAGAAAACAGGGTTACTGCTAATATAAATATGACAAATTTCTGGTAGGAGGTGAAGGGTATTTTAGGTGTATCTTTTTTCATCGTTAAAATTATGGGGGACAAAAGTACGTCGTTGGAATGAGGATTTTAATTATTTATTTATGCACATCGCGCAATATAATTCGTGAGACAACCGTTCATCAATCGTGTTGAAAAGGACAGGATAAATCGCGGAATACCTTCGCGAAAACAGTTAAATTGCGGTTGAAATGAAACTGGCTTTCGTACAGGATTGGTTTAACGCAAATGGCGGCGCGGAAAAAGTGGCTGGCAGCATACTCGATATCTACGACCAGGAAGACATCTCCATTTATGCCCTGTTCGACCGGTTTTCACCATCTGCCAGAAAGGAGATACTTAATGATCGTCCCGTAAAAACTTCACTGCTTCAGTACGTTCCGTTTATTTCAAAAATATACCGTTATTTTTTGCCGGTGATGCCGTGGCTCATGAGACGGTTCAACTTATGGGGGTATGACCTTATCCTCTCAACCTCTCATGCTGTTGCCAAAGGTTTTCGGTGCGATCCGGCAACGCTCAATATTTGCTACTGCCATACGCCACTGCGGCCCATTTGGGATATGTATGATGATTACGCATCATCACATGCCCTCGGAAAATCGGGTTTTTACAAGCGGTTTGTGAACTGGTTACGGAAGTGGGATGTTGAGTCCGCCGGCAACGTTCATTACTTCATAGCAAATTCAAAACACATACAGCAACGTATCGCGACGAGCTATGGCCGCGAGTCTGTTGTTATTTATCCTCCGGTACGCACAAATAAGTTTACGTTGGGCGAGACGTCACGGAAAGGTTACTATCTGTGTACCGGCCGGTTCGTTCCATATAAGAAGATTGATATGGTCATAAGGGCATTTCAACAGATGCCGGATAAGCAGCTCATACTGATTGGCGAGGGGTGGGGTACCAGGGAGTTTAACGAAATGCTCAAGGACCACCCGAATATAAAATGGCTCGGCTATCAACCTGACGAGCAGATGGTCAGGTATATACAGGAGGCAAAAGCCTGTATCTTCGCTGCCAAGGAAGACTTCGGTATCATGTGTGTTGAGGCCCAGGCGTGTGGTACTCCGGTACTGGCACTTGACTATGGTGGTTATCGCGAAACGGTTGTAGAAGGGGAGAGTGGCTACTTATTCCCTGAGCAGACAGAGAAAAGTATAATAGACGTAGTAGCCAGATTTGAGCAGCATCCTTTGAATAACCATATCGCCATCCGACAAAATTCCTTGCGTTTCTCAGAAGAAAGATTTAAGGATGAGTTTAAAAATTTTGTGTCTGGCGCTATGAATGAGTTTTATAAAAAATGAATGATGACGCATAGCATCCCTGCAGAAGATATATTGCCAGGTGAAGTTCCTCGCCTGCGGGAATGGAGCGTCATTGATACTTATGTAGCGCGGTTACTGATGTTGTCTTTCTTTGTGCCGGAGAAACTACAGGCTTTGCTGGTTATGGCATCTGGCTTGTATTTCGTTGTCCGCACCTACCGTTCAAAAGAGCCAGTTGCTCCCCGCAATTATTTATGGGCGCTGATAATCGGCAGTTGTTACCTGCTCTACCTGTTTTCTATTCCACTCACCCCACCGCAACATACACATTTCTTAAATCTGCTGTGCCAGCGCAGGGCCTCGTTTCTGCTTATGCCGTTTGTATTTGCTATCACTGCGCAGCCATTCAGGGCGATAATTGCCGGTGAACTTATCTACTTTGTCTATGGCTGCTTCGCGAGCTGCATTGTTGGTAACGCTGATTTTGTATACCACATGTGGATATTGAAGCACGAAGCGCAGACAATGTCTCATGTACTGTACCGGATAATATTTGAAACCAGCACTGGCATACATCCTACTTACATGGGTATGTTTTTGTGTTTCTCCATATGCATCACATTACTTAAGGCTCCTTTTAGTGGAATTGCGAAATATATACTTGTCTATCTCTTGCTCGTCTTTCTGTTAGCATTGCTGGCCAAGTCGCCGCTCATCGCGCTGATCATTATTTCTGCTCACTATGCCTATATCCGCCGCAAGACTTTGTATCGGTACAAGATGCTTTTCCTGGCCCTCCTTGTTTCGGTGGCCGCAGCATGCTTCTTTATCCCTTTTATTGGTCAGCGTATGAAGGAAGTGTTGCAGTTTGCAGGCGTTGGCAAGCCGGGCAATGCGGCGGAGAATTCAGTGTATGTGCGCAAGCTGATCTGGAATGTGGATACCGACCTGGTCAGGCAGTACTGGCTCACAGGAGTAGGTCCCGGTCGCTTATTACATATGCTGCACGAGCGCTACTTCTTTTATTCGGTTGCCAATCATTTCCCCGTGGGCTACCTGGACCCTCACAATGAATATTTTTCTGAGTGGTTATGTTTTGGCCTGCTTGGTATCGTGTTGTTTTTGGTCGTACTCGGTTTACATTTTATCAGGGCGGTACGCGCAAAAAACTATCTGTATGTATACTTGCTTATCATTTTATACATCACATTCACAACAGAAACTTTGTTATCCCGACAGGAAGGTGTATTGTTTTATTCAATATTCACGTCGTTGTTTTTCTTTTACAAGAAACCACCCGCAACGGCTGTATAAGTACTGTATGTGTAGTAAAATTCGTAGAGACGTTGCAGTGCAACGTCTCTGCACCATGATATTCGTATTCCGGAAGTCTAGTCTTTGGTACTCATCCCTTTGAACTGATGATGTGTTTCTTTGAAAAGCACATTGAAAGTCGTCAGAGACCCATATATCGCTGTTATGTACTGTTGAAGATCTACCTTTTCGTCATCGGTCATCACTTTATGGGCATTTATCTTTTGCTCCATCACACGAAGGCGATCGCGCACCATTACGATCTTGTGGAAGAATGTCTCAATGGGAACTTCCTTCGATGCCAGTGTCGCATCCCCTGGTTTCAGTATCATATTTCCGCGTCTCCAGCGTGGACCAATCGGCACCATCTGGGTGTCATGCAGGCGCTGGTCAAGGATATTACTAAGGGCCTGTTCTATATCGGCTATTGTGATTGTCTCATTGCCTGTTGTGCCCTCTACCTGTTCCAGTGTTTTCAGGTCGGCATAGTCTTTACTTATACTTTTTGTAGCCTGTTGCGATTTGAACCAAATGATGTAAAATTCTAGGGCGGTATCTACTACTACTCCTTTTCCAAACGATGGATGGTCAACGCGTGACCCTATGCCTAATGCTGTGCTCATAATTTGATCAGTTCAGTTCTTCTTTGTATTAAAAGGTGCCCCAAATTACTAATAATAATTGTGATCGTAAAAGGAGAAGCGGAAATCCCGGCGCAGGTTTCGGCATAACAATAAATTACTTGCGCTATATTTACGACTATATGCAACCGCTATTATTACTTCACGGCGCAATAGGCGCTTCCGGTCAGCTCCGGCAGCTTGCGGCGCGGCTGAGTCAATCTTTTAAGGTATATACGCTTGACTTTACAGGTCATGGTAATACCCAAATGCCCGGCGTTCCTTTTTCAATGACGCTTTTTGAGGCCGACGTCCTTCGGTTTATGAAGAATGAGAACTTAGAAAAGGTCTCGATCTTCGGTTATAGTATGGGCGGTTATGTTGCTATGTGCCTTGCAAAGCATCATCCGGAAAAAGTGGATAAGATAGTAACCCTGGCTACCAAATTTCATTGGGATAAGGAGACCGCTGCACGGGAGATACAAATGTTAAATCCGGAAAAGATAGAGCAAAAACTCCCCGCATTCGCTGAGACGCTGAAAACGCGCCATGCACCTAATGACTGGAAGGCAGTGCTAAGCAAGACGGCAGATATGATGGTTGCGCTCGGCGACAACAATACACTAATTGCAGCGGACTATGCAGGTGTAAATATTTCGACGCTGCTCTTATTAGGAGACCGGGACAAAATGGTGACCCTCGATGAGACTGAGAAAGTGTTCAGATCGCTGCCCGGTGCGCAATTGGGTATACTTCCCGGCACGCCTCACCCTATTGAGCAGGTGGATTTAGAGCTATTGAGCTTCAATGTGACACATTTCTTATTGCAGTAAAACGTAGCGCTGCATTAATTGTTTACCAGACCACAGGTTGTTTATTCGCCTTGTGATAATCGACGATCGGCTTGAAAGGCCCGAATTTGTGTTGCAATGCTGAGAATGTGTCTACGTAAGGCGGCATATCATAGTCTATCGCTTTTGTTGCTGGATTTGGGTAGTCGGGATGCGTCTTATCTTTTTTCTGAGGTCTTGCGTGGATACGGTCGTCATTAATGAACGCCGCCACGTCCAGCGCCTGCTCGTCGGTGAGGAAAGGTTTCTGCCATGTTGCTTTTTTATCGGGCATGTTAGCTTTAATGAATCTGGCCAGCTTTACAACTCTCGAAGGGCTGGATCCTTTTTGATAAGCATATTTTCCCCAAAGCGGCGGATATGTATATGTAGAAGAATCTAAATTCCATGTACCTTCTCCGTTCTTGCCGTGGCAGGAACTGCAATGTTCCGCAAATATCACCGCGCCTTTTTCGGGGTCTGCCGCGCGATTCGGATACTCTATCTCCAGGCTTTCATCACCTTTTACATGTTGCCCTACGGGCACATTACTGCCCACCCATTTAATATAGGATACGATGGCTACCATCTCCTTGCTGTCAAGCGGCATCGGCGTGCCGCTATGTGGTCTTTCTATACAGTTGTTAACACGCTCGCCGAGCGTAAGTATTTTGTTTTCTCTTCCACGATATTGCGGGTAGCGTGCATGAGTGCTGAAATAGCTATACCCAAACGGTCGCGTGCCTGCATCAAGATGGCAATTGATACAATTCATTTTGTTACCAAGGTATTTTCCCTCTGTTCCGTTAGGGCCAATATAATGAGCGGTATTAACTACAAGCTCTCTTCCGTAGCGCACCATGTCGCCAAATGCATCATGTGGTATTGTGCTCGTGTCTGGCGGAGTATATATAGCGCCTGTATCTCTTGGCGATAAATTGTTTTCCTTCGGGTTATTGGCGGTATCGTTGGAGGTATTGTTACACGAGAGCATTGCAACAGTGCTGAAAACAACGCATGTGAATAGATTTTTTAGTTTAAATTTACAAGTCTTCAGAGCTCCATTCTTCATGTGGAAAAATTTGATCGTCGTAATTTTTTTGCTTTTCCTTCCTTACCAGGCGAGGCTACAGGTCTTACCTAAAGAAGGTAGTTCCTTGAACTACAGACTGATAGGTTTTTCTTTTCCTGCCGAACAATTGCAAGGCCGTTATGAAATCCAAATTGCCCTTGGTAATTACTATTCTGCTGATTCTTTCGGAAAAAATATAGTCGTCCATTTACCCTGCAAAAATACGAAAAATAAAAATGCACATTTTAAAGATACAAAAACGATAGGTGAGGTGCCTTTTTTCGGCAGGGCCTATACATGGAGAGTGGTGAATCTCAGCAATAACGGGGTAAAAAGTGAATTACATCATTTCTCCACGTCAATGGTAAAAGAGGTAGACTCTTCAGTGTCACGCCTCAGGGTTTTAAAATCTGCACAAAAATATAAAGACGCATATGTGTTCCTTGATGGTACAAGGGCGCTGTACGATATGAGTGGCCGGCCTGTATGGTTCCTGCCTGATATTGATGGCTTTATTACAGAGAAATCCTTGCTGCGGGATCTGAAGTTGTCTGCTGCAGGTACTATCACCTTTTTGTATGAAGAGCGAGGCGCTTATGAAGTTAATTTTCACGGAGATATCCTATGGAAGGCACCCAATAACGGCGCGGTAAGCCAGCAGGGGATGGAGGGTTATCATCATGAATTAACAAGGCTTTCAAATGGCCACTACATGGTTCTGGGCAGTGAGTACGAGCTCTGGAACAAGAAGCTGCCTTCTGCCACAGATTCAACTTTTGCCATTTTCCATTTCGATAAAACAAAACCAGACAGCAACGAGAGAAGTCGTTTTGTAAGCATGCCATTTGGTACTGTGATCGAATACGATGAAAAAGGTGGGGTTGTGTGGGCATGGAAGTCCTCAGATTACTTCAGAAGTTCTGATATTTACTATCATAAGGGTAGAGGAAACCAGCTGGATATTTCGGTGCACGAAAATTCGTTTTACTTTGATGAACAGGCTCAGGTCCTTTACGTTGGGTTCAGGAACATAAGCCGGATACTGAAAATTAAGTATCCTGAAGGTAATGTATTCGCAGCCTATGGAGAGACATACACCGCCGATGCTCCGGAGGCTGGCAACGGGCTATATTGCCGGCAACACAGCGTAAGACGCTCAGAAAGGGGATACCTTTATTTATTCAACAACAACAGTTGCGCCCGTTCGGAAGCATTGCCCAGGCTCATCAGGCTTGAAGAACCCCCATCCGGAAATGGAAGCTTGAAAAAAATCTGGGAATATGAGTGTACCACCGAAGGCGCTACCGATACGGCGCTAAAAAAAGGTTATCAGTTCCCTATAGGCGGAAATGTAGTGGAATTGCCGGATCATTCGCTGCTTGCAAATATGTCCAGTTCATACAGCAAAGTTTTTATCTTGAGTGAGGATAAAAAAATACTGTGGAGCGCAATTCCTGAGAAATGGAATGCTAATTTAAAGAAGTGGGAAATGGTATACGATTACCGGGCAAGTATCATTACCAGCCGGCAGGATCTGGAGCGCCTGATATGGAATGCTGAAATGAAATAGTAGAGGTGATCTACGTTCTTAAAACAATAAACCCCGGAAACGTCCGGGGTTTATTGTTTGGAACAAAGTGAAAAGATTATTTCGCTTTAGTTTCTGTTGTAGTTTCAGTTTTTTTCTTAGACTTTGTTTTACCATCGTCTTTTTTGTCCATTTTCTTAGTTTCAGTTTTGGTAGTTTTAGTACCATCCTTTGTTTCTGTTGTGGTTTCAGTTTTCTTAACTGATTTCTTTTTCTCAGTCTTCGGTGCATCCTGAGCGAAACTTACTGAACCCATAACCAAAAGGGCAACTACGGAAGTGATGATTTTTTTCATTTTTTGATTTTTTTGTGTGATTTTGTGCAAAGCTAAGGATGAATTAGCGAATTGCAAAGGACTTAACCTTACGTTTCGCTGTATTTCTTTGAGATTTAGCATGTTAAGTTGTTAAAATTATCCTCCGGCTTGTTAAAAAAGTTATATACCTTCGGCGCTCAATTTTTCTTCACAATAAAATAATTTTGTTATGCCATTTTCTGCCAGCAGAAATATTGGTAGCGCCATGCTGGCGTTATTTATCTCGGTTTGCTTGCCGTGTTCTTCCTTTGCACAGGGCAATAAAGGTAGGGAAGTGACATCAGTTGTTAAGAACGAGCGGGACAATACACCCAAGTCTATTCGTTTTTCGGACTATGCAAATTACCGTAAAGATGATGCCCAGACGATCTTTAAAAAGTACCTGGGAGTGAACGGGGACGATAACAAAATGGTATATTCAAAAACTACTAGCACGAAGACGCCACTCACTCACTATAAATATGATCAGTGGTTCAAGGGGCTTAAGGTAAGTTATGCCAGTTATACACTCACTATAAAGGACGGTATTGTGAGATTTATGACCGGCAACTTTTATAATACGAACAATTCGGCCTCCCCGATTCCCGCGATCACGGAGGAGCAGGCATTTGAGAAGGCCATAGCATCAGTAGGCGCAGAGAAATATATGTGGCAGGATGCAGGCTCAGAACAATTCATAAAGGCGAAGAATAAAGATCCGCATGCTACATACTTTCCCAAGGGGAAGCTTACATGGATAGAAGACTTTAATGATAACCAAAGCGATAACCGCGATCTGCACCTGGCGTATAGCTTTGATGTTTATGCACGCGCGCCGCTAAGCAGGCAGCTTGTATATGTAGACGCGGTAACCGGTAAGATATTGCTGTCTAATTCGTTGCTGAAGCATACTGCGGCGAATGGCCATTCTTTGTACAGTGGTGATGTTCCTTTTGAAACATCGCACGTAGGCGCTAATTATGTGCTGTTTGATTCGACAAGGGGAGATGGTGTACAGACCTTAAATATGCATAATGGCACGGACTACTCAGCAGCTACTGACTTTACAAGTGCAGCAAATACCTGGCCCACTGCCGCGGCTGACTCCCTGGCTATGGATGCGCAATGGGGAGCATCGAGAATATATGACTATTGGGATTCAGTGCAGGGTCGGTTGAGCTGGGATAATATGAACGGAATTTTGCAGCAGTATGTACATTATGGCAGCAGTTTTGATAATGCGTTCTGGGATGGTGAGTCAATGACCTATGGTGATGGCTCGGGATGTGGCGGCGGCGGCTTTAAAACGCTTGTAAGCCTTGACGTGACTGCTCATGAGATAGGTCATGGCGTGTGCCAGGCCACTTGTGATCTTATATCTGGTGGTGAGCCGGGAGCGCTGAATGAAGGCCTGAGCGATTGCTGGGGCGCTACTATTGAAAACTGGGCCAATCCCCACGAAACCGATGCCGTTTCGAAAAAGACGTGGAAACTGGGTGAGGAGATCGGATGTGGTGGTCCGCTGCGGAGCATGGACTTTCCAAAATTGCAGGGATTGCCGGATACCTACCACGGCCTCAACTGGTTCAACGTGGTTGGGTGCGTTCCCTCGGGTTCCAACGATAACTGCGGCGTACACACCAACATGGGTGTCATCAGCAAATGGTACTACCTGCTCACAATGGGCGGCTCGGGAACAAACGACCTTGGCCAGGCCTATACGGTAGCAGCGCAGGGTTTCCCGTTCTCTGAAAACATACTATACCAGACCGAACTGGTAATGCCCAGCAATGCTGATTATCCGGCAACGCGTGAAGCATCTATAGCTATAGCTACTACTTTGTATGGCGCCTGCTCCCCGGAAGTGGAAGCGGTGACAACTGCATGGTATGCTGTAGGTGTTGGGTTGATATTTGATCCGTGCGTACCTAAGATCGGATTTGTAAATACTGCGTCTGTCCTTACGGAGAACGCTAATATGAATTCATGTACCGGCAGCCATGTAGAGCTGATACCAATAAAGGCAATGGGCCCTGCGATCTTTGGCGGAACGCCAACGGTAACGGTGGTTGCTACGGATGTGAGCGCCATATCGGGTGTTGATTATCAGTTAACACCAACTGTGCTTTCATTTGCACCCGGTGATACGACCACCAAGTATATCCCTGTAACTATTTATGATAATGGCTTCGTATTTTCGACCAAAAAGTTCAGGTTAACGTTTACGCTGAATGCTGCGGGAACCACAACCATTATTTCCCCTATAGGCTACCTGGACTTTGTATCGATAACAAATAATGATTTTGCACCACAGCCCGGCGGTTCGGAATATCATACGGTAAATACGATGAATGCCACATCGAACCGTACGTCTCCATTCTACGGCAGCGATAACAAGGCTCATTCGCAGTTCCTGCTTTACCCGGCCCAGCTTACAGCGGCCGGCCTCAGGCCTAATTATCCTATTACTGCAGTCGCATTCAAAGTAACTGCCAAGAATTCTACCACGCCATATACTAACTACACGATGAGCCTTGGAAATACCACTGTTCCGGATCTTGACGGAGGGTTTGTAACCAGTGGCCTTACTACGGTGTATACAGGCGACTATACCACTCACCTTGGGATGGATTCGATCGAATTTTCTACTCCGTTTGTATGGGATGGTGTTAGTTCGCTCATCATGAATGTTTGTTTTACCAACACCACCTCTGTTGCAACAAACGACAGGGTGGATGGTTATACCGGGACTACTACTGTATGTGCTCATAATAGTTCTAATGCAGCTTCAGGCACCGGATGCAGTTTGCCGTATGACGCTACGCGCACGTCTACCACAGTTCCTGTGATGCGGTTTACGCAGCCGATAGGGCCGGGCAGGGTAGAGACCACCGTTGCTGCTACCCGCACATGGAATGTGAAATCCGGGCAGGAAGTTTACTTCTATGCTGTGCCGGATACGGGCATTATCATGGGGTTGAAAAGCCCGTCGATGGATCTTGGTTGTGTTGATGCCACACTCACCGCAGAAGGCGACGGATTTGTTCCTTTCTCTTATTCCATGTCGGTAAACAGGTCTATCAAAGAATTCTCGATGACCCCTACTATTAATGGAGCAGCAACCACCTATGCCGCCACCGTATACTTCACTAATACTGAGCTGGCCGGAGCGATACCTGCGGATATGTATATCTTTAAGACCGATGCGGCTACTGATGCAGCCATTGATGCGACCAACTCGGTGCAGGTGCACCCCACATTGATCACCGGACAGAACTTTTACGGTTTCAAGGGAACATTTACAGGTTTCTCCCGTTTCTTCCTGGTGGACAGGCCAGTTCCCGAACTGACAGGTGTGGCGGATCTTGCAACTGCTGGCAATGCGCTTATTGTAGACAATAATCCTTTTCACGATAAGATAAACGTAAGTTATGACCTGGGTGACAATATGACTGCGATAGTAAAACTATTTGACGTGACAGGCAGAGTGATCTATAACAGCGCTAGTGAGCTAACCCGCGGCCAGCATAGGTTTACGATCGATTGCTCCGGTTTCGACCTTCCGACAGGTACTTACATTTTGCAGGTGGTAACACCGGGCAATGTCTATACGCGGAAGTTGCTGAAAGATTAGTTTTCAAGCATACGATTTATTCAATAATAAAGCATGCTTCGGCATGCTTTATTATTGTTTTTGGTCAAATGCCGGAATGAGTACAGTGTCCGGCGCGAGTCAACCACCCCTGCCTACCGGCAGGCAGACCAGCTGAAAAGCAGGATGGGAAGTGTAATAGGGTAGAGGGCATCGTAGATGTCTTCAACTTCAACGCCCTGAGCCGCTGGGTCCAGCGAAGGACAGAAACTCGGCGGGGACTTAACGCTATAAAAGATCAATTAAGTAAAGATCCTATCCCAAAATAATAAAATACTATTTTAATGACTAACAAAATCTTGAAATGCGCACTTGTTACTGGCCTTCTTATGAGCTGCAATGCTGATATTAAGGACGACTCAACCAAGATGTCTGGGAACAAAAAATATTTTGACATGGTATTAGCATGTATTAAACAAAATAAATTCACTATTGAAAGTACCAGAAAATCTTTTGATACGATTGCTCATTTTTATAAAAGCTATAAAGACACTTGTTCATCGTGGAAATTAAATGCTGGACAGATTGCGCTAATATTTAGTAATTCAAAAACAATTAATGGAATTGAACTTCATGATTATTATTTTAATCTTCCATGTAGTTATGATGGTGTGATTAATATTAATCATCATCGGTTTACTTTTACTGTAAATGCTGGCGCGTATTCAACAATAAGTTTGTTCGATACATTTATTTGCTTAGGTTATGTGGGCACAGACAAAAATTTATTTGTCGATTATCCTTCTTATGATAAAAAATAGATAGTGCATCAAAGGGGTAATGCACTCAACCAGTTGATAGAAAGCTCCGTTGGCGCCGCATTTACGTCCGCGGCGAGTCTCCGCTCTTTCAGCGGGACTCGCGGCAATTAGGGTGCTGGAGTTGTTGAATGCCCAGTTGCTCGTAATCTATCCGAAACGAAATTGCATAATCGTTGGGCGTAGCATCCGCCGGATTCGCTGGATTGTCCAATAAACAACAGGCTATATGCGTAATGATTTAAAAACCAATTAGAGGCATAGTCTGTTCCGGGAAGGCTACGCCTACGTCCTTGTGGATGCCAGTCTCTGACTGACGAGTATGCTCATAACACCTTCCGAAGTCTGTGTAGATACCAACTCTCAAAACATATTTTCCATCCTCATATTCTCGCATAATTCCAGCAATAAAATCACTATGTCAAAAATCCCCGTATCGAAGCCAAAATCCTACTCAAACCATTGCCCATGGCTCAAAGAAATTTACATCATATCCTCGTAGCTGCATATCATATCTCGTATACGGCATATCATAAAACCTCAGTTTTTATTTCCCATCTCCCCACCTGACATTTGTGCCCAAAACAAT
>CANJQU010000044.1 GCA_947476485.1 Chitinophagaceae bacterium | reverse complement strand
ATCAGTACGTTTGCCTATGCAGCGGGACAGGTAATTGGTGGGGTTATGACATTGACGGGAGCATTGAGGGCAGCAATTCTAAGCGGCACATGGATGGGTGTTCAGGTAGTGGAAAAAAGTGTGCAGAAAGCGCCTATGGATATTGTGATCTTTTCACAGAACCCTACCGCTGCAAACTTCGTTGACCATGCTGCTCCGACCTGGACAAATGATTATGACAAGATCATAGGCATAACCAACATAGTTGCTGCCAACTATTCTACCCTGTCCACAAGTTCAGGCGCATGTTTGGGCAACCTGTATAAAAAGGTCATATCCACAACGGCAAACCTGTATGCGGTGGCTATTTGTAACGGAACGCCAACGTATGCCTCTGCCAGTCATTTGTATTTCACATTCTATTTTGAACAGGATTAATATTCATGGAAACAATAGTTATTATAACGAGCGTGAGGGAGTTGTTACTGCTGCACCGATGGCTACTCGTTAAAGTGGCAAAAGAACCAAAAGCGGCTATGGTGTTATTACGGCTGATGTTATTCGGCAGGATAAAAAACCACAGGAAAAGGCGAAATGTAAGAGTAAAACTGGATAAGGTCTAAAAAGTATTGGCATGAGCGCATTTGTATTTGCAGTAGAAGCGGAATTGATGCTGAAAAGAAAGCATAACAAGACATCCATTGAGAAGCTGGCTGCAACTTATGGCATCACGGACAAGACAGAGGTAAAAGAGTTGACCGAACTGGCAATCGTAAAACAGGCAAGGAAAATTGCCAAAGGAGCGGGGACGGTTAAAGAGAAATATTATCATATAGTTGACCTGTATCAAACACAGGTCAACTTATCTCACCGTACCAGCCAGTCCATACTGTTACAGCAATATTCCACACCTGCGCCAATAGGTTATATCGCAGGTGTTTTTATCGGGCTGGATAAACTGCATATCAATGGCGGGTATGGATTTGAGCCTTCCGCAGGCAATGGCCTGCTAACAGTTGCCGGATTGCCTGAGCGGATATACGTTAACGAGATTGACCGCTTACGCAATAAGAACCTGAAAACACAGGATTTTGCCAATGTATGGCAGCGGGATGCTACTCATCCGTTCTTTGACGTGCAGCGCAATTTCGTAGCCGTCATTACAAACCCGCCATTTGGCAGGCTGGATAATCCCGTACTGTATGACACTTACAGGATAGATACGCTGGATCACCTGATGGCATTAAGGGCATTGGACACGATGACCAACGATGGTAAAGCGGCAATAATCATCGGCGGTCATACACGATATGACGAAAAGGGCAGGATTGAACGGGGCAGGAACCGGATATTTTTCAACTACCTGTACAGCCGCTACAACGTAGCGGACGTATTGCAGATAGACGGGCATAAGCTGTATTCAAGACAGGGAACAGCATTTGACACACGGCTTATCCTTATCAATGGCCGGAAAGAAAAGCCGGAAGGTGCAGCCCCGGTACATGATGCCGGACGGGACGTAGTGATTAAATCCTTTGAGGAATTATTTGAACGGGTAACAGAGGCAATGGAAAAGCCTAAAGCAGAAGAAAGTATGAAACGGATAAGTGAACTGGAAATGGAAGCATTGGCTTTGCAGGAAATGTTAGGCTTTAATGGCTTAGGCGCACCCTACATGCCTGCTTCGGAAAGCTGTGTTGTCCTCAATACTCAGGTGCCGGACAGCATGGCATTTGAAACACAATCAGCGGTTGCACGGATAAAAGAAGAAGTTGGCGGCGATATAGACAATTTTGTACGCCACAGGCTGAAATTTCCTACCCATGCCTCATTGTGTAAAGCATTGTCCGCTGAACAGATTGATGCGGTGGCTATGGCGATATACAATATTGAGGCAAGGGGGCAGGGAATGATTATAGGTGACCAGACAGGAATAGGTAAAGGGCGTATCGCTGCATCTATGATACGCTACGCTGTTTGTCAGGGGTTAAAGCCCGTATTCCTTACAGAAAAAGCAAACCTGTTTTCCGATATATACAGGGATCTGTCCGCAATTGGTTCAGGGCATTTAAAGCCGTTCATTGTGAATGGCAGGGAGCCTAAGACTGATATTAAAGACGAGGACGGCAATGTGATACATTCTGCTCCTGCACCAACAGAACAGCAGGGAATATTCACTTCCCGTAAAATTCCGGCTAAATATGATTTTGTGCTGGCTACCTATTCACAGTTTAACAGCCCCGAAAAGAAGCCTGAAAAGCCGTTGTTCCTGCAAGCCATAGCAGAGGGTAACATCTTTATCATGGATGAGGCGCATAACAGTTCAGGTTCATCCAATACGGGTGAATTTCTGCAAGGGGTGGTACGCAATACCAAAGGCGTAATATTCCTGTCTGCGACATTCGCTAAAAGGCCGGATAATATGCCCATATACGGTATGAAAACAGCCATTGCAGATTGCAACATGAGCAAGGATGAATTGGTGGATGCCATCACGAAAGGTGGCGTAGCGTTGCAAGAAGTGCTTTCTTCGCAGCTTGTCGCCGAAGGGCAGATGCTCAGGAGGGAACGCAGCTTTGAAGGTGTGGAAGTTAATTACCTGTCCCTTGACGACAAGGCAGAGGAGCATAGGGCGATTGCTGATAATATCACGGGAATACTCCGTGATATTATTGCATTTCAGGGAAAGTTTATTAACGATGCGGTTGAAGAGCTGGATAAGATCGCTGTAGCCGAAGGTAAAGAGATAGAAATTCGGGAAGGTACTTCACAGGCTGGCGTGGACAATCAACCGTACTTTTCAAAAGTATTCCAGGTGATTAACCAAATGTTGTTCAGCTTGAAGGCAGAGGCGGTGGCAGAAAGGGCAATTATGCGTTTGCAGGAAGGTAAGAAGCCTGTCATCGCTTTTGCTTCTACAATGGGCAGCTTTATTGAGACTATAGAGAACGAAAAGGGTTTGCCTGTTTCAGACGGGGATGTTATCAATGCGGACTTTTCAGAAGTGCTAAAGAGGGGTTTGGATGGCATACTCCGCTATACCGAAAAGGACGTGGACGGCAATTCGGTGTATAAGAAATTTGAGCCTACCGATTTGCCACAGGAGGCACAAATGGAATACATGCGCATTGCGGAGCGAATTAAGGCTGTTTCTACGGGCATTACCATTTCACCCATAGATGTTATCATTAAACGCCTGAAAGATGCCGGATATACCGTTGCAGAGGTTACAGGGCGCAAGTATGGGCTACAGTTCAACGGCAAAGGCAGTAAAGCACTAATTTCTTCACGCAAGAAGCTGAATACAAATGATGCGTTCCGGCAATTCAACAATAACGAGGTTGATGTGCTGATGATAAACCAATCCGGCAGCACGGGTGCATCGGCTCATGCCATACCTACGGCTAAAGTGTCGGCTACAGAAGTAAGGCAAAGGGTGATGATCGTATTGCAGGCTGAACTTGACATAAATACAGAAGTACAGAAACGTGGACGTATCAACCGTACTGGGCAAATAATAAAGCCCATCTACGATTATTTGACTTCAGCCATACCCGCTGAAAAGCGGTTGATGATGATGTTGCAGAAAAAGCTAAAATCACTGGATGCCAACACGTCTTCCAATCAGAAACAGTCCAACAAGATTTTGGACGTGCCGGACTTTCTGAACAAGTATGGCGATAAGATTGTAAAGGAATACTTGCTGGAGTACCCTGATATTAACCGCTTGCTGGACGACCCGTTAAAGCTGGAAGACAGCAAAGCGGATAGCGAGAATAGCGGAAACGTGATTGAGGATGCAGCCCATAAGGTTAGTGGCCGTGTGGCAGTCCTTTCCACCAAAATGCAGCAGGATTTTTATAATGAGGTTGCTGAACGGTACAACGATTATGAAAGCTATTTAAGGCAGATAGGTGAATATGACCTTGAAGTGGAAGCTATGAACCTCGATGCAGAGACTGTCAGCACAAAAGTGGTAAAAATGGGCAAGGGTTCAGACAGCGCATTTGGCGAGGATAGCATACTTGAAACTGTAAGGGCAAACGTGCTGAAAAAACCGTTTACAAAGACTGAACTGAACAATCTGCTCAATGAGAGCCTGAAAGATAAAGATGCTTCATCCATACAAAAGGAACTGATAGAGGAATACCAAAACGAGAGCAAGCGCAGGCTGTTTGAGGAAGAGCAGGACGTTATTGTAAAGTATGAGGAGTTGACAAAGAATGTGCCGCATGAAAAGAAGATCAAGAAAATTCCCGATGACCGCAGCAGGCAGGAAGCGATAAAGGAACGGGAAAAGGAACTGGAGACAGCAAGGGAGGGGCAGCTTAAAGTGATCAGGGCAAAAGCATATAACCGTGCGCAAAGCCTTGAAAAGATATTTAAGTTCTTTTATGTCGGCAGGAACCTCCGCTACCCGATAGAGACGTTTTCATCCGGCAATGAGCTGGTGCCAACTGTCTTTATCGGTTACAGCATTGACCGTAAAAAGAGAAATCCTTATGCTCCTTCGCAGATAAAGCTAAGGTTTGCCATTGCCAATAGCAGTAAGTACCTGTCCATTCCTGCATCTTATTCGCAGGATATTATGGCGATTATTGGCGCAAGTACAGATGTATCGCAGCCGGATAAGGAAACATTGCTTGCGCTTTGGGAAGATTACACACGGCAGAACCATGTGGACAGGAAAATACGCCATACCATAACGGGCAACCTGTTACAGGCGTTCAGCGATTTTAAAGGCAAGCTGGTCAGCTATACGACCATTGACGGCAAGACGGTAAAGGGCATTCTGATGCCGGAAAACTGGAATCCGGGTGAGCAGGTGCAGGATAAAGTTGTTGTGCCGATTATCAAAGCCTTGCCGCTGATTAAATCGCTGGTGAACGGTGCGCACATGCTCACCAATAACGGTATATCCTTTTTCCGGCAGGGAGGTTACTTCAGGGTAATTGTGGCAGCTTCACGGGCAAAAGGCGGTGATATTTACCTCGACAAGCAGATACTGGAGGTAGTAGAGCGTAACAACTTTGAGAAGGTGTCCGATAAAATGGCGGCAATGGTTGAGGAAAGGAACATTGGAAAGCTGGTCGAGATACTGCAAACAAACCATAGTTGTGCCGTTACTATTAACTCGGCACAGCTAAAGTATCTCGGTAAGGATAACCTAACGTACAGTACAAGGAAGAAAATTGATATTCCTGGTCCTGTCCCGGATATGCCACCAGCGGGAAAGCACAGCAATATTATTTCCTTATTGGAATTGGAAGCAGAGGCACTTGTATTGGAATTGGAATTACTCGCAGCATAAAAACAGAAAAATGATCACAGTTCAGAATTATCACGATAAGATTGCTTCAATTGATTTTAGCACCATGCCGGAAGCATTACGGAAGGGGCATGAGTTTGTGAAGAAGGTAACAAGTAATGGTGCGCATTGGGACAACTACCATGCAAGTGAAACCATTAAGAAAACAATAGACACTTATTTTGAGAAGCTATCTCAGTACATTAGCAAATCAGGCAACCCAAAAAGCACCCAACGGCAAGAAAGCCACAGTAAAAAGCCTAAAGCTGAAAAATCGCACAGTAAACCCAAAGGGAAGCCGGATTTATTCCAGCCATCTATGGTAGAGCGCATACCGGATGAACTACGGTTTATCAGGCGGTTTGTCAACATGAACGGGAAAGCCAAATCCAAAGATGACATACTTCGGTTTGTGAACAGCCTGCAAAAAGCTATCCTTGAAAAGCGCATACGCAAAGCATCTTCGCATGTAGAGCATATCCGTTTCATTCAGGACACTTTGATTGAGGCATACAACAATATGGGAAAGACAATAACCATTTCCCTGAAACCGGAAACATTTGAGGCACTGAAGAAAGCTGCCAATGATGAAAAGGTGATGTCGTCCGTAGGCTATATCAAGCGATATATTAACCTGAATGGCAAAGTAGGCACTAAGGAAAAGGCAAGGCTGTTATTGGGGCAAATCAACCGTGCATACCAGCAGGGCAAGATAGATGACCGTGACCCATACGTTGTAGAGATGCACGAGATCAAAAAGAACCTTGAAAACTTTCTTTCTGAAAAGGCAGTAAAGTTTTTGGAGATTGAGAAAAATACCCTGCACGGGTTACAGGGGATCATCGGCGGCTGTTCCTGCCATAATCTCAATGGTTTTGACGGGGATGACGGAACAGGTGCGCAGCCAGTAGTAATGAACAGCATGGACTTTGCCAACTTGCGGTTTAATACGCTCGGCCTGCAAGGGAAGTGGTTGCAGCTTATCGGTGACCCGTCCACCAATTTTTCGATAATGGTGTATGGCAAGCCTAAAATGGGTAAGTCTTATTTGTGTGTGGATTTTGCCGGATACCTGGCTCGTAATCATGGCAAGGTTCTGTACGTGGCAAGGGAGGAAGGTTTGGATAAGACATTGCAGGATAAGCTGAATGACAAAGAGGTAAAACACCCTAACCTGTACATGGCATCCACCTTACCTGCAAGCCTTACTTTCTATGACTTTATCTTTTTGGATAGTGTTAACCGGCTGGGCTTAAAACCGGAGGATTTGAACAGGTTAAGGGCTATGTACCCCGAAAAATCGTTTGTATTCATCTTTCAGACTACAAAGGAGGGCAAGTTTAAAGGTGCTAACACCTTTCAGCACGATGTTGATAGTGTAATTGAAGTGCCGGAAAGGGGAAAAGCGGTACAGTACGGCAGGTTTAACGCCGGGGGTGAAATTTCAATATTTTAGTATCTTTATCATGTTTTCATGGTGATAGGGTTTATAGGGGCTGGCCTGTTCTCAGGCTGGCTTTTTTCGTTATTCAACCTTTATATCTACTTTACAACCACAATATTTCAAACATGAAAACTGTTGCAGCATTATTGATATTATTTTTGCCGCTTTTGTCAAAAGCACAAAGGAGTTGCACAGGCAATTCAAATTGTACTGTTTGTAAAAATTGTCGGTATTGCAAACACTGTAATAGTGGCGGATCTTGTGGCGTTTGCCGTCCGCAAGCAAAAAAAGCTCCCGTTCGCCAAGTAAAAGGTGTTCTGGATTTCGTTGTTTTCAATCAAGAAGAGAGGAAGGACAGCAATATGTACATTTTTGATGCAGTCGTAAAAGACGTAAAAAAGCACGCCTTTACATCTGCTATGTGGCCTCTTATATACAAAGTCATAGTACGAAATAAGATAGATACTATTTCCGAAAAAACGATTCGTATATACCTTTATCCAAACGCCAATGATGACTACTACTGTTACTTTGAAAAAGCACCGAATACTGAATCTGAAATCGTTTATGAATAAAAGAAACGTCGGGGAATTAATCGAAATAAAAGTGTCAATAGAAAAGCTCCTCAAACCACTTTTTTATTGACACTTTTTATTAGCCCTTTGGCTTAGGAGAAGATGGTTTAGGCGCAGGACTTGGAGGATTATTTCCCCTACCTCCACCCGATGGCTTTCCAGTCGTGCTGGGCGCGTTCGTTGGTTTTGATCCTTTAGACATAGCTATGGATTTTTGTTGAATAACAAATATATGTCTTTCCTATTTAATTTTTAGCTTTGTTGTACGGAGATAAATAGGGCTTTTATTGCTTTTTGTCTTCCGGATATGAAGCTGAAATATCAACCCCATTATTTGAATATTGAGCGATGTTGTATTTATCATATTTAGACGTAATAACATCCCTTTCTTTGACGAATTTTTTCAGGTCGCCTCCCGCATCGTAAACCTTGTCCTCTTTTTGATATATTTTCAACTCCTCATAAAATGCCTTTTTGTTACTCCATATATCAATTGCTATTTTGCCGGGTCCCTTCTGCTTAATAATATCTTCAAATATCCATTGTGTTTGATCATGATTTATCTTTTCAGGTACGTAAACTATGTACATGAAATCAAACACACCGCTGCCGCCATTAGGTTCTCTTAAAATCTCATATTTGACTGGCTTTATATCCTGTTTGATCGCTTCTGGCTTTGACCTAACAGAATCTACAATATTATGTTTATCAGCATTGACTGCAATAGGCTCAGGAGCAGGGGAATTACAACCTGCCACTAATGCTATAAATAATATTGCCGTAGAAGTCTTTTTCATTGTATCGTGGTTATGGGGAAAAAACTAAAACTAATAAAGGAAGTTCAGATTTGCACAAATAGCTGCATAAAAGAGTTTCTCTAAAAGCGGTTCGAAAGTTGTCCAGTCAACTCCCCCCATGTTTTTGCACGTTTTTTTGACTTGTTTTTCATACCTCCTCGATAAGTTCCAATAGTTTCTGTAAAGCAACCAAATCCCTTATAAAAAGGTTCGAAAGTTGACCAGTCACCCCGACTAAGAGAAGCTCAGCAGCAATGCTGGGCTTTTTTGTTGCCGCAAAATCAAATCCTTATCTTTATGTCATGCTCCGTAAGGAATACCCACAATTCAACAAGCGCATTTTCTGGGATGTGAATTTTGATGCCCTGGATTATGAGGGCAAGGCTTCATTTATCATTGAACGTGTTTTTGAGCGCGGAGATGTACCTGATATTCGTGCCTGCCGGAGATACTATGGCGATGATAAGATAAAGCAGGCGCTAACAAATGCGAAATGGCTTTCTTTACAGACAATATACCTTGCCTGTGCTGTACTAGAGAATGAATTAACTGATTACAGATGCTACAATACAGCACAGTCGAACCCGGAACACCGGACGTATTAAAGAAGCTAATGGCTTTGCCGGAGCTGCAGAACTGCTGGAACATTATACGGTTGATGAAATTGTGAAGAGTTACAATGAAAAATTCCCAAGCCACCAATTACTTATTTCGATTCCACAAGCACTGACCTATTTTGTTGAAGCGGAAGAAAGCGAAGACCCTGTAAGCCTCAAAGGGCAGACCTGGAAGGGAATTAAGAAAAGGATACAACAGCAGGTGAATGCTTATTTGAGATAAGGGGAAGCAGGATCAAGTTCGTATCCTGTTTCCCCGATAATGAGAGCGAAAGAAACAGAGTTGCAGAGCGATGTGGCTTTCGCTCTTGTGTTTTATACAATTTTCCTGTACGAGTATCGCCGAGTCCTGTGACAAACAGAGACTCGAGGACGTGAAACTCAATTAAGAAGTTTTCATGGTGATAGGGTTTATAGGGGCTGGCCTGTACTCAGGCTGGCTTTTTTGTTGTAAAATTTGCGATATTTGTAGTGCTAATAAAATATGAGAAAAATAATCGCAGTGTTTGTGATGTCTTTCTATGGCTTGGGAAATGTTCTCTTTCCAAACGTAGATATGACACACCTTTACGAAATGTACAAACATTGCGCAGTTGAAGACCCCTATATTAATGCGGCAGATTTCGTATTTGAACACCTATTGAATATTCCCGATATTTTTGAAGGACTTGAACAGGACGAAGATGAAGAAAACGAAAAGCCACACGAGCCTATTCATCTTGTTAATTCATGTCAAATTGCAACCGTTTTATCAAAGCCCATTCTATTTGAGTGCAGAGAAGTAATCTTTAACGATGGCATCATCATCTATGGAGCATTTGAAGATCACCATTTCTCTTCCGACTTTCAATCCAAAATGCTACGTCCTCCCATTGTTTAGTATAGGTAAACTTTTGATTGTATTCCGCCCTCAACAGGTAGCGGAATGTGGAATATTTTTAAAAATATAAACGATTTAATATGAAATCAATAATCATCATATTGACTGCTGCTTTATTGTGCGGCAATAGCGCCCTTGCGCAAAAAAATAACGTTCCTTCAGATATAAAAACGGCGTTCTCAAAAAAGTATCCCTCAGCTACTAAAGTGAAATGGGAGAAAGAACGAAGTAAATACGAGACATCTTTCTTGTTGAATGGGAAGGAAATGTCCGTACTCTTCGATACATATGGCGCAATTGAAGAAACAGAAACGAAAATTGCCGCTTCTGAATTGCCTGCCAAAGCAAAAAATTATGCGATCTCGAAGGGCCGCATAAAAGAGGCTGCGAGAATTGTAGCTGCAAATGGCAAAGTGAAGTATGAAGCTGAAGTAAAGGGTCGAGACCTCATATTTGACGACAAAGGCAATTTCCTTGAAGAAAAAGTTGAAAAAGACGAAGACAAGAACTAATTGTGTAGCAGCTTTAATTTGTGTTCAGGGCAGTTGTTTATGCTGCCCTGAACACCATTTCCTTATTCTCAAAAAAAAATAAAAATGAAACGATATATCGTATTAATACTCCTGTGCCTGGCGAGCATCTATGCGCTTGGGCAGGAAAAGACACATATTAAGGTCTATGACCTCCAAACCAAGCTTCCGTTAGAATTTGTTATTGCCAGCACTGAAAAAAATTGGCTTGCGACAACAGACAGTACGGGTAGTGTAGCGTTTATTTTAGGATCAGGCACGCAAAAAATTATATTCAGCTTAACTGGGTATCAGAAGTTAGATACTACGCTCACTTTGCCATTACAAACGTCTTTGAACATTTACCTGAAACAAATTGATGCTACATTAGATGAAGTTACAGTTGTTGCATCTACGAGAAACAACCAGGCCATAGAGAACAGTCCGATGAAAGTAGAAGTTATAGGGACAACAGATCTAAGCGAAGAGGCCAGCGTGAAACCAGGAAATATTGCAAGCATCTTAGGGGACGTAAGCGGCGTTCAGATACAGCAGTCGTCTGCTACTTCAGGAAACAGTAATGTTCGCATACAGGGTCTTGATGGCAGGTACACACAAATACTCCGTGATGGAATGCCTCTATATGATGGCTTCTCAGGAGGATTTGGAATACTTACTGTCCCTCCGCTCGACCTCAAGCAGATAGAGTTGATAAAAGGGTCTGCAAGTACGTTGTATGGGGGCGGTTCAATTGCAGGATTAATTAACCTGATCTCAAAAAGGCCAACTTTTAAGCAACAGCTTGACGTATTAGTGAATTACAGCAGCTTAAAAGAGGGAAATGTGAACGTATATGCAGCCAAGCGAAATAAAAAGATAGGCTATACATTATTTGCAGGATATACAAATCAGAAGGCTGTAGATGTCAACAAAGATGAACTTAGCGACCTGCCAAACGCTAACAGCCTTATGATTCATCCAAAGCTATTCTATTCTCCTTCCACTACCACTCTTTTATCCGTAGGCTATAGTGGAGCTATTGACAATAGAAAAGGAGGTGACATGAATGTGTTGAATTGTAGTCCCAATTCGATTCACAAGTATTATGAAGGCAATAGATCGCAGAGACATACCGGGGAATATTTGCTGGAGCATTTTTTTAAAGACAATGCAAAGTTCACTCTGAAAGGTAATCTGAGCCTGTTCAACAGGGATAATTCAAGTAATACTGTTTCGGTTAACGGCAATCAAACCAGCTACTACAATGAGGCTTCTGTATTTGTGCCAGTACATAAAATTGATATTGTGGCTGGAATAAATGCTGTTGGAGACAAGTACAATACCATATCGCCTGATTCTACTTCACTTAGAGATTACGACAATTTTACGGTGGGTATTTTCGGACAATGTGATATTCACATAAAAGATAAAACGACAATTGAAGGTGGACTTCGGCTTGACAATCACAAAAGGTATGGTTTATTTGCCTTGCCTAGAATTGCCATATTTCACCGATTTGATGAACATTGGGCTGCACGTTCAGGTTTTGGCATAGGTTACAAGACACCTAACCCCTTGGTTCAGCAAAACATCGAGTATAGTGTTTTGGATTTGCTGCCTGTAAACAATTCAATAAAGTCGGAAGTTTCATACGGCTACAATGCAGAATTTAATTACAAGCGAAATTTAGCCGAACACACTTCGATTTTCATTAATCAGGCATTTTTCTTGACCCAGATTGACAACCCTATACTTTTTTATCGTAATAGTGTTGGTAAGATTGACTTGGCAAATGCCTCATCCCCGGTTGTAAGTAAAGGCTTTGACAGTTACATTAAACTGGACATAAGAAGCTGGGAATTATATCTCGGCTATACTTTTACTGATGCACGGAATACATATCTAGCTTCCAACACCTTCGTTCCTTTAACGCCTAAAAATCGAGGTGCATTCATACTCGTAAAAGAAATAGGCGATTTATGGCGAATAGGATTAGAGGGTTCATACATCGGGCAGCAATATCGGTATGATGCAACAACCACTCAGTCATATTTTTTTATGGCTGCAATGATTCAGCGAAATATTAGTAAACACTTCATTATCGTGCTTAATGGTGAAAACCTCCTTGACTATAGGATGAGTAAAGTCGAAGCACTTTATACAGGTTCTATTACATCCCCGACATTCAAGCCACTATGGGCACCTATAGATGGTAGAGCAATTAATTTGTCAGTCCGGTGGAAGCTATAATTTTAACTCGCAATAAAAAATGTCATGGGCATTGTATTACGCACTGTTGGTCTTTTATAAAATTAAATTGGTAGAGAAATTGAAATGAATAGTAAAATAGATGCAGGTTGTGCGTTTATCGTAATGTTCTAAGTTTTACAAAGTGCTTAATAAATGGATCAATAAGAAAATGTTTCTCAGTCCTAACGGCCAAAGTCTTTTTTTGCCCATACACCAATACAGTTAAGGCTGTCTCCCCGACTTAAAGGCTTCATAGATTTAGTTCTATGATGGCCCATTTATTGCTCATAATTCAAAACTCTCCGGCATTTATATACCAACCTCACTACAAACAGGGTCTCCTACTACAAATAGAATTCAACCCACTTCACAGGCCATTTCCAAGAAAATCTAAAAAAATATTTTTGATGGCACTATTTTTATTTTGTCTATTCATAACTAATCAGAACCACAAGTATTTTTTAATCTACATTGCTATAATATATTTAATCAGCCAGATTTGACCAAGGAACAAGTTACCCATAGCGGATCTATTACCGCGAAACTATTACTTATACTTTTCCTTTCCATTCTTTTGGGTGCGGAGGGATTCTTTGGTTACCGGCTTAATGAGCTTTCAGTTCAGCAAACGGAGATAAAAAAGGACTACACTAATGTTAACTTTATTGAGTATGGACTATTCTCAGTGGGAAGCTGGAGCGAGCAGGTAGCTCATATTATAGATCACCAGGTCCGTAACTTTACCCTTACACCAGCACAAAAAAATGATTTGCAACTGGAAATACAGGAGATCATCATCGCACTGATAGACAAGGCCGAGGCAATGGTCAATATGCCTCAAACATCGGCACAAGGAAGAATAAAGAAATTTGCAGTCCAGAAATTTGTCAACATAGATAAAATAAAAGCGCAGGTACCAGATTTTGCCAAAACGATAATCGGCAAAGTAGATAATGCGTCCAATAAAGACAAGCTGAGCACCATTGCCCTGAACAAGTTCGGCGACATACAGAAGTCAGGCTATATAGACAGCACCATAAAAACCAACGATTCTATCACGGCCGCACTATACGCCAAATATAACGTGTCATCTCATGAGGAATTCGACAATAAGCTGATAGCCACCTTGGGCCCTATTCGCACAAATACCTATTATTATTCATTCGCCATGCTTAGCTGTGTGGTAGTAGTACTGCTGCTGTGGTGGGTGCTCCGGAAGCGGGTGGACCTGCACGCAACGCTTTTTGTTATGTCGCTTTTGTTTGCCTTTATCCTGCTGGCAGTAGGGCTCACGGCATCTATGATAGAGGTGGATGCGCGCATCAAGTCACTTGACTTCGTGCTGCTGGGAGAGCATATTGTCTTTAAGAACCAAGTACTTTTCTTTGAGAGCAAAAGCATCCTGGATGTGGTCAAAGTGCTGATAAACCAGCATGCGGCCGATTCTGTAGCGGTGGGTATCCTGATACTGGTTTTCAGCATTATTTTTCCGATCATGAAATTAAGCGCCACTGGTATTCACCTGCTGACCAAAAAACGACTTGCTGAAAACAAGATCATTAAATACTTTGCTTTTCAATCGGGTAAATGGAGCATGGCTGATGTGATCGTGATAGCCATACTGATGACGTACATAGGCCTTGACGGCCAGTTGGAAGACCATCTTCACCGCATGAACATTCCCAGCGGCTCATTGAGCATTATCTCTACAAATAATACCGCCTTGCAGCCGGGCTTCATCATTTTCATCTGCTTTGTGCTGTACGGGCTTATCCTGTCCACAATACTTAAGTTCATAACCCCTTACGATTCTCATTAACCCGGATATTCAGCATGAACATATCTAAAACAATGCAGTCCAGATCCGAACAGCCTAACCCACCTGGAGGAAAATTTGGCTTAGCTAACATTGTACTTATCCTTGAGCTGAGTATCCTGTTATTTGGCGAGGCCTGGTATGGTTACCACCTGCAGGCTTTGTCTCAGCAACGGGAGCAGATAAAACGAGACTACAGCACTGTAAACAGCATTACTTTCGGATTGTTTTCGGTAGATACATGGAGCAGTAAGATAGGTAGTGTAGTTAATCGCCTGGTAAGTGACTATAACATAAGCCCTCAGCAAAAGAAAGCACTGCAGGCGCAGGTGGAGCAACAACTCACCGGCCTGATCAGTAAAACGCTGGCTGATATCAATGCACCTAAGAAAAGCCTGATAGGCCGAATTAAGAAGCTGGCTGTAAATAAATTTGTGGATGAAGACCAGATATACGCGCAGGTACCCTCATTTGCGAGTACGATAGTAGAAAAAGTGTGCAGCCCTGTCAGCACTAAGCGCCTCAAGAATATCGTGACCAGTAAGGTAAACGAGCTGGCCGCACAAACCAATGACAGCACTGAAGCGATCTCCGCTATGCTGGCTACTTATATGTATCACAAGTATAACGTTGCAGACTCCAGCCAGTTCAACCAGCAGATCAGCTCCCGGCTGGCATCGATCACGGTGGTTAGCTATAATTATTTGTACGCGATGCTCGGCTGTGTTTTAGCAGCACTTTTATTATGGCTGCTGATGCGGAATATGATTCACCTGCATGGTACACTCTTTTTCATGTCTTTATTGTTTGCCCTGGTATTGCTGGCCGTAGGCATAACATCGTCTTTAATAGAAGTAGATGCGCAGCTCCAATCGCTCAACATTGCCATTATGGGCCAGGACCTTTCGTTCTATAACCAGGACCTGTTCTTCCAAAGTAAAAGCATAGTTGAAATAATAAAAACACTGGTGAGACAACCCAAGCCGGACGCAGTAATGGTGGGGGTATTGATGCTGCTGTTTATTGTTATCCTGCCCATCGTGAGGATCATCGCAAAGGGTATTCATATACTGGGCAATAAAGCAGTGGCTGAAAATAAGGCTGTTCTGTACCTGGCTTTTGATTCGGCTAAATGGGATATGGCTGACGTAATGGTAGTAGGCACCCTGATGACGTATATTGGCCTGAACGGCATTGTAAAAAGTGAGCTTACTGAAATAGAATTCCATAATAGCTACCTGAATACTACTCCCGTAAATTATACATCGCTGCAGCCCGGGTATTTTATATTCGTCGGTTATGTGATCTTTACATTTATACTCGCATTTATATTGAACCGCATCAGGGCGCGTGCTACCACTGATACCCGGGTAATCCCTTCTTCCTGATTGCGGCAGAAAAAAGTTCGAAAGAAACAGTCTGAGCGACTTAATGAGCGCGAAAGAAACAGAGCGAAGAGCGATGTGGCTTTCGCTCTTCGCTTTTTTATTATCTTGAGACAACCGAAATGGCTGAAACTATGCTCAGAAATCTTCTGTTTCTAATCGTCTTTGTTTCATCAGCTTCTGCGCAGAAAATGGAGTTGCGGCAGGTGGATACGAAAATCAATGCTTCCTTTCGCGGGCTTTCAGTGATCGATGATAGCGTGGCGTGGGTGAGTGGCAGTAAGGGCTGGGTGGGTGTTACTCTAAATGGTGGTAAAGACTGGAACTTCAGACAGGTGAAGGGCTTTGAGCAATGTGACTTCAGGAGCCTGTATGCTTTTAACAACAGGAGCGCAGTGATCGCAAACGCCGGATCTCCGGCATATATACTGCGAACAGAAGACGGCGGCGCCACATGGCGAAAAGTTTATGAGAACAATGATACGGCTGCGTTTATTGATGGTGTAGACTTCCGGGATCATAAAAACGGGATCATATATGGCGATCCTATCAACGGTCGTCTGCTGTTACTGAGCACAACTGATGGAGGTAAAACATGGATCGAACATCCACGCGGAGAATGCCCGTTGATGAGCCGGGGAGAAGCTTCGTTTGCTGCCAGCGGTACCGGCATCAGGTGGATAGGAAACCGAAAAATAGTTATTGCTACAGGAGGCATAGTATCGCGGTTACTGGTTTCAGAAAACAGGGGCAAATGCTGGGAAGCTATCTCTACGCCTATTTTACAAGGCAAGGCAAGCACAGGCATTTTTTCATTTCTGGCCCTGGATAAAAAGTCATGGGTAATAGCCGGTGGAGACTTTATGCAGGATTCGCTGCGCACGGCTAACCTGTTTGTTACCTACAATAGCGGAAAAAGCTGGAATGCACCGGCATCAACCACCCGGGGATACAGGGAATGTCTAGCGGTGATCGGCTCTATGCCGGTACGCAATGCAAATACTATTCTGGCTACAGGCCCGGGAGGCATTGATATCTCTTATGACAATGGCAATAACTGGCTCCCGCTTTCTGATGAAAAACAATTTCATGTGGTTAAAAGAAGCCGGCACGGTGACCTGATCATCATGGCCGGTGGAGGAGGAAAAGTGGCGGTAGTGAAAGTAAGTAACTGAGATCTGGCGCGTGTAGCCGCAGGAGCGGATAAATAAATTTACCCCGGCGCTAAAGCTTCTTCATGCACCATGTTGTCATTGCCCGCAGGTTGTCAACAACGGTTGTCTTTATTGGTTCAAATAGTTCACCGCCTAGCTCTTCCGTATAGTGCATCAACGCATTATGACTAACCAGGTAACGTACCGACCCATCGGGCAGGAGGTATCTGCCGTTCTCCAAAGGTTTCACCAGTGCTTCAATACCGATATCAGAAGCAAGACGAGCAAAGAAGAAACCACCCGGTTTCAGGACTCGCCATACCGACCGCAGCATTTGCTCAAAATTTTCCTTATCATTTGCAAAATGCAGCACAGCGCTGCAGATGACGAGATCAAAGAATGCATCCTGGAATGGCATATCCTCTACCCTTGCGAGAACAAAATTAGCAGAAGGTATTCCGGGCGCCTGTTGTTGTGCCATCGCCTTAACAGACTCAATTGCACCGGCATCCACATCTACCCCGAAAACATCAAAACCATTTTTCAGGAAATAAAAAATATTCCTTCCACCGCCGCAGCCAACATCGAGTATCTTTTCACAATTGTCAAATCTGCCCTTCAGCAATTGGTCGAAGATGTATATATCTATATTCCCGAAAGATTCCAATAGTTTGCTTTTCATATCAATGGCGGCATGCTGAATAATAGCTAAGGTATATATAATACCGGAGCGCCAATATTAATGATGTGCTACCTTCAAAATTCCCCCTTTTCCTCACACCTTCTTTTCATGAGCACTACCCTACCTTCGTTAGCAACAACGGCACAATGCCGGGATCTGCTAACTACTCAAATTATACTGCGATGAAAACACTCTTCTGCTCTTTATTGATGCTGATCTCTGTGAGCGCCTTTGCTCAAAATCTTGAACTGCCTGAAGTGAGCCAACGGGCAGAGGTGACACAACGCATAGGATATACCGATATAACGATCGTGTACCACAGCCCCTATGTGAACGGCAGGAAAATATGGGACGACCTGGTGCCTTACGGCAAAGTATGGCGTGCAGGGGCAAACGAGAATACCACCATATCGTTTACCGATGATGTAAAGATAAACGGCAGCGATCTGCCAGCAGGAACATACGGGCTGCACATGATCCCTAACGCAAATGAGTGGGTGATCATTTTTTCGAAGAACCATACATCATGGGGCAGCTTTTTTTACCGGGAAAACGAAGATGCACTGCGCGTAAAAGTGAAGCCGGAAACAGGAAAGCTACAGGATTGGCTGGGCTATAATTTCACCGATCGCAAAGCGACCTCAGCGGCAGTCACTCTTTCGTGGGAGAAAATCCGGGTCTCATTTACTGTAGGCGTAGATGTAAATGCAGTAGCACTGAGGCATATCCGCGAACAACTGAGAAACAAAGCCGGTTTTGGGTGGCATGGCTGGGAAGAAGCTGCCCACTACTGCATCATGAATAAGATCAACTATGATGAAGCGCTGAAGTGGATCGACAATTCGCTACGGATGGAAGAGAACTATACCAATATGGTGGCCAAGGCACAACTGCTGGAGCTGATGGGCAATGCGAAAGAAGCGGCTGAAACAAAGAGCAAAGTAATGTCGCTGGTTGAACTGGCAAATGAGACCCAGGCAAACCTTTTTGGCTATGAACTAATGAATGAAAAGGATATGCCCACTGCGCTTGAGGTGTTCAAGCTGAACATAAAAAAACATCCTGGTAGCTGGAACGCATATGACAGCCTGGGCGAGGCATACAATAATGCAGGAGACCGCAAACTCTCGTTGAGCAACTATAAGATCGCACTCTCTAAGGCGCCGGCAGATCAGAAAGACCGGATAAAGAAGATCATAGCTGGGCTGGAGAAAAGTTAGTTCCTTTTTATCGAATTCTACCGATAAACCAGTATGTATTTGCTCCGGACACCCGTATACCCGCGCCGGATGCCCAGTTATTGCTCACACGCCAGTTGCCAGTCAAAATATTGGAAACCACCGGAGGGACTCATCATTTGTGTTCTTCAATACTTTGTGTATATCCCGTTTACCTGATTTCAATGCGCGATTTTGACGTAATTTTTATATTTTTGGTTTTTAGTACTATATTTAGCCTAATTCTATTTAAAGACACACACGTATGACGCAGAATTTACAATCTGTTAGAAATAATTTTACAGCATTACTCGTGGTTGCAGCGATCGCAGCAATATCATTTACATCCTGCAAAAAAACTGCTCCTGAGACTGCAAACGTAAAGTTTGCCGGAGACTGGAGCGGCAGCATGACCTGCTGGCCCACCTTAACCCCTACGGTAACCACTACTACCCCAAATGTTGTGTCCTATTTTGGTGTGGGAGCTGATGGCAATCTTATCACGATCGGAGAATCATTCGGCTTGTCTACCTGCTACCGTACAGTGCCTGTAGAGGGCACAGTAAATGAGTATCATTTCAGCATCGCGCCTCAAAACTTCTCTGATAACTGCGGCGCTGGCTACCTGATCTCGGGGAATGGCCTTTTGAGCACAACCGGTGTACTTACGTATACCACCGTTGTTACCAGCGCCACCTCTACTACATGTGCGTTCACAGGTGTGAAACAATAAGCGTTCCGCATTTGCAGTATTTTTCTGAAACCGCTGCCTTTTAGGCGAGCGTGATCATTTCCATTTTTCAGCCGCCTTATCCATCCGCGCTTTGTTTGCGGCATCTCCGTTCTGGGTATATATCTCCCGGAGAACGGTAGCAAGGTTGTGGCAGGTTGCTTTGTCTGCGTCAGTTATTGCTCCTGTCCGCGCATCGATGATCGAATAACTCTTCTCAAAATAGGGAATCGCTTTTGAGAACTGCTCATTTCTTTTGGCTTTCAGATCCGATAGTGTTTTATTGTCAGCATTTGGGTTATCTGTCATCTGCTGGTTGTACCAGCGGGCATAATTGTAGTACAGCAGGGCGAAATTATAATTGCGGTTTGCATCGCCGGAAGACAATTTCAAGGCCCGGTCATACGAATGCTCTGCCTTTGCAAATGTCTCTGCGAAGTTAGCAGGGAGCGCGACCAGTTTACCCTCGGCATTGGCCGGGAACGCTGCTTCCAGGTACACATTGGCCAGGTTAAACAACAGGTCTGCATTTCCGGAATCCCGCCTTACGGCTTCCTCCAGCTTTGGCCGCAGTTCCTCTCTTGGACCATTGCCGAGGTAGTAATTGATCTCCGCAAGGCGGAATGATTCGTTTTCAGGAAACTGCTTACGGGCCGCCTTTATCACATTCAGCTCCTCCGGAATAAATTTGCCTGCCTCGTAAATCTCTATAAGCGCCTGGTATACATCAGAGTCGTCTTTAGACTCATTCTTCACCAGGTCTTCAAGCAATGCGGATGCAACGCTGCCACGACCGGCACTGTTTGCCGCGAATGCTGCATTTTTACGTGCATCGACCTGCACAGCTTTAAACTCTGCATTATCCAGGAATCTTTTACCTCCCCCCATCTTATAGATAGCAGCAACCTCTGCAAACTCGTTGTATGAGCGATCGAACGACTTTTCTGAATACAGCGCACTTCCCCTGTTGAACTTAACTATTGCTACAGAATATAAGGGGTTATTTATCTCGGAGCCGTAATCGGGCTTCAGTGTCAAGGTCTTCAGAAAGGAACCATATGCCTCGGTTATAGCATTCGGGCTCTTTGCCGCTTCATCCTGCGCGAGTTGCAGGTATGCCATGCCGCGGAGAAACCACGCCTCGGGGTCATCCCTGGTCTTAATATTCTTTACCGCTTCATTTGCAAAGGGAAGCGCCTTTTTGTAGTTATCCTGTGACAGGTAGATCCGGGCAGAATCGAGATTTATGCGTTGAGCAAAGGCAGGCGAAACAAACACCATCATAACGATAAATAACAGCGACTTCATTATTGTGAGATTTTGATTTAAAAGTAGTGAATAATTGCTTTTATTTTTGGAAAGCGTTGCAGAAAAACCATACCGAAATAGCCCGTGTAACAATACGCTGGCCAACCTGAAATGCAATACTTTTCTACATTTGTGTCACGCCGGTCTTTAAAGACAGCTAAAACATTTGTGGCCAACAACACATCTTTACTGATCACCGCACTGATGGTCGTCCTGTTTTCCTGCGGAGCAGGAAACGGAGCGCAAACCAATACACCGACTTTAGATCCGGCAGCGGCATCAGCGCTCATGTATGACACCACGTTGCCGAATGGAGTCGTAACAGACAGCGTGGCGTGCCGCAAGGAAGGTGGCCAGACTTACGCTTTATATCTGCCGTCTTTTTATACCCCGGAGCGATCATTTCCATGCCTGTTTTTCTTCGATGCCCATGCCCGCGGCTCCATGCCGGTAAGAGCATATAAAGGCATTGCAGAAAAGTATGGATTTGTGTTTGTGGGTTCCAATGTTTCGCAGAACGGTACTCCGTGGGAAGTAACCAGCAGGGATGCTCAAATCCTTATGGACGATACAAGAACACGTATAAACATCGACAGTAAACGCATATACACTTCCGGGTTTTCCGGTGGCGCACGGGTTGCAGCCTCCATTGCGATACTCCAGGGCGGTATAGCCGGGGTGATCGGCAGCGCCGCCGGGTTTCCGCAGGTGCAGCAGCCGCTTCAAAACAAGTTTGATTACTTCGGCATCGTGGGGGACTATGATTTCAACCTGGGTGAAATGGAACAACTGGATATGGCGCTGGAACAAAATGGATTTACTCATCAATTGCTAACCAGCAGCGGCATACATGGCTGGCCATCCGCAACAGATTTTCAGACGGGCTTGCTTTGGCTCCAACTGAACGCAATGAAAACGCATTTGCAGCCGGTGAATGACACATTGATTAAAACATTCAAAACAGACTTCGATAAACGCATAGCAACGGCAACATTGGCCAAAGACTGGACAAAGGCCCGCAACCTTGTTTCCGGAACTGAACGAGCGCTGAACGGGCTGGCAGATATCACTGCATACCGGCAGCAACTGGCAGAACTGGACAATAGCGCGGTGTATAAAAGCGCTGTTGCCGCACGCGAGCTACTAAGGCAAAAAGAGACAATGCAGCAACAGGAACTGCAAAAACAATTCCCGGTACAGAGTGAACAATGGTGGGCACATAAAATAGGGCAACTGAATAAAGAGGTGCACCACGCAAAAACTCCGCAAGAGGCACTTATGAATAAACGCCTCGTAAACTACCTGGGCCTGATCGGATATATGTATTCAGACCGTGCGCTTAAAACCGGCGATCTGCCCAATGCCGCAAAATACCTGGCTATCTTTAAATTAGCAGATCCTAAGAATCCTGACTGTGGGTATCTATCAGCCTTATATTTTATGCAGAAAGGAGACAAGCATGCGGCGCTAGCATCGCTTAGCGAGGCAGTCTCGGTTGGTTACAGTGAAGCTGCAAAACTAAAAACAGAGCCGGCCTTCAAAATTTTACATGATGATGCCGGATTTATGAAAATCATAACGAAAGCTACTGAAAATGCCCTTGCGAAATAGAAACGATCAATGCGGTCCGTTCTCATGAATGGTATCCTTACCTTCCAATTACAAAGTGCAATGCGCACACCATCGCCTCCCTACCCAATTGAGGCTACGCCTGTAGCAGTATTGCTGTAGGCCCCACCTTCGCAGGCACGGTATTATTATACATTAATGCAACTAAAACTAATTGCCATGAGAAGCCTATTGTATATCATTGCCGTTATCCTCCTTATAGGATGGGCATTGGGAGAATTTGCCTGGCATGCAGGCGGTATAATCTACGTCTTATTAGTACTTGCTATCGTTTCCTTCTTGCTGGGCATTATCCGCAAAGGAAATGTATAAAGAAAAGTTCAGCCATCATAAAACAGCCGTAACCCGGCTGTTTTATGATACTACTGATACAGGGAGTGACTTCACCAGCGGGCCGCTCATCGGAGGAATATGATCGTAATACTCGGTAATCTTAATTTACAATTTCTATAAAACTGATGCGGTAAATGTCGTTATGGCATTATTTATATAGCTGTCAGTTATGGACCTATACTCACATAACCCTTTTTGGTTAATGAAAGATGGCATCGTGGCCACTTACCCATCACTGGACGAGAACATAAAAACCGATATAGCAATAATGGGTGCGGGTGTAAGTGGCGCTTTAACCGCATATTATCTTCGCAATTCGGGTTTCGATGTTGCAGTATTTGACCGACGACATGCAGGCATGGGCAGCACAGCCGCCAGCACAGCTTTCCTTCAGTATGAGATCGATACACCTTTAACAAAACTGAGTGCTTATGTCGGCAAGCAAAATGCGGTGAAGAGCTACCGGCTGTGCAGGAAAGCTATTTATGATATTGAATCAATTTGTAAAAAACTGGAACCTGCGTTTGATTTTTCTATCCGTCCCAGCCTCCACTATGCCAGCTTCAAAAAGCACAGAGGCGAGTTGTATAATGAATACGTGATGCGGCGTGAGCATGGGTTTAATGCGGAATGGCTGGAAGCCGCCGACGTGAATAAAATATTTGGTCTTGACGCACCTGGGGCAATATTCTCGGCCGATGGCGGCGAAGTGGATGCATACATGCTGACGCATGCCCTGTTGGGGGCTTTCAGGCATGAAGGGCATACAATTTTCAGTAACACCACGATAAGTGATATAAGTCATGAGCGACGCGGCGTAACACTTACCACCGCAACCGGTCACACGATAAAGGCAAAGAAACTGGTGATCGCCTGCGGTTATGAAAGTCAGAAATATGTTCCGAAAAAGATCGCTGAGATACACGCCACTTATGCACTTGTTTCAGAACCGGTGCGGGAAGATCTGTTATGGCACAAGAATAGCCTGATGTGGGAAACAGCAACGCCATATATGTACTTCAGAATAGCCGACAAAAACAGGATACTTCTGGGAGGCAAAGATGATTTCTTCCACAATCCGCAAATAAGAGATGCCCGGATAAAAAGAAAGACGGAGATGCTTATTCACTCATTTTCTCAAAAAATGAGACACATAAACCTCAAAGCAGATTTCAGTTGGGCGGGCGCATTTGGTGTCACTAAAGACGGGCTTCCATACATAGGCGCTATTCCCGAAAGGCCACATACCTATTTCGCTTTGGGCTATGGTGGCAATGGCATCACTTTCAGTGTTATCGCCGCGGAGATCATCCGCGATATGCTGCTCAAAAAGAAAAACGAAAACGCACACCTGTTTGACTTTAACCGGTAATGGAATAGTTTTTATCCCGTGGATTGTAAAAGGATCCAAATGTCTGTTATTGTCTTTGCCCCTCCGCCTGTATTTTTTTATGCAGTTTTGCGGTCTGCTCTCCCTCAGCCTTATGACTCAACCGGTTTTTCATAAATTGATATTGAAGCTTCTTTTAAAAAGAATTGACGATGAAAAAATTGTGCCGTGGCAAACCAACGCAAGGCAAAGAACCAGGAGACCATTTGCAAAAAATAAGACAGAATGATCTCAGAAACATTAAGTTTGCCATCTAAAAAAGTAACGGTGGCTAAAACAATTCTGATCACGGGCAGCACCAGCGGCATAGGGCTGGGAATAGCGAGAGCGTTTGCCGCTGCGGGATATAATATTGCATTCAATGGACTGGAAGCCAATGGCGCTGAAATTGCGCAGCAGGTTGCCGATGAATTCAATGTTGCTCACACCTTTTCACCTGCAAACCTCATGCAGCCCGCCGCGATCCGGGATATGGTAGCAAATGCCGTAAAAACATTCGGGACGATAGATGTGCTCGTAAACAACGCCGGAATACAGCATGTAGCACCTATAGATCAGTTTCCTGAAGAAAAATGGGACGCAATTATTGCTATAAACTTAACGGCTGCATTTCATGTTACCAAGGCCGCGTGGGCAACCATGAAGGAGCACAAATTCGGGCGCATCATTAATATTGCATCTGCACATGGCCTTGCTGCGTCTGAATTTAAAAGCGCCTATGTCGCGGCCAAGCATGGCCTGGTGGGCTTCACCAAAACTATTGGCCTTGAAGGCGCACCGTATGGTATCACCTGCAATGCTATCTGCCCCGGCTATGTAGACACCCAACTGGTGGAGTCGCAAATACCGCAGCAGGCGAAAGCCCACAACATGACCGAAAAAGAAGTGGTTGAAAAAATATTCCTCCAGCGCCATGCGGTGAAGGAATTTGTGCCTGTGGAACTGCTTGCGCAAACCACACTGTTCCTCGCATCCGACCAGGCAGGCACCATTACAGGTATTGCGCTACCTGTTGATGCAGGCTGGACAGCCCAATAATTTTAATCCTTTTAATCATCCGCTTAATGAACAACGCACAGCATACTGTTACCGTAAACAATATTGATCTACACTTTATAGACCACCAAGGTGAAGGGCCTGTATTGCTGCTGCTGCACGGCCTGACCGCCAACGCCCATGCTTTTGACGGACTTGTTGATGCAGGGCTAAGTACACACTACCGGATGATCTGCCCCGACCTCCGCGGCAACGGCCTTAGCAGCAAACCCGCGACGGGCTATACCGTGGAGGATCACGTGCAGGACATACTCGGCCTCATTGACCATCTTGGCGAAAAGAAGGTGCATCTGGGCGGTCATTCCTTTGGCGGGTATCTCGGCTTTTATATGGCCGCAAATTACCCCTCAGTCATCGATAAGCTGGTGATACTTGATGCAGCAAAATCAATGAATCCACTGGCTCCACAAATGTTGTCAAAAGCACTCGCACGGCTGGATGTTACTTACCCTGGGTTTGATGAATATATTGAGCATGTGAAAAAGCTGCCTTACCTCACTTTCTGGGACCCGGCAATGCTGAGCTACTATCGCGCAGATGTGGAAGACCTGCCCCAAGGCGGCGTAAAGCCCCGCAGCAACCTGAAGACAATAACCGAAAAATCTATGGCGCTTGCGGCAACAAAATGGACAGATATCATTCAAAAGATAGGTGTGCCATCCATACTGATAAACGCCCTGGATAACTACACCATGGACCAGCCACTGCTGCCTGATGCCATAGCTAAAGAAACGGTAAAAATGATGAAAAATGCTAAATATGCACCGGTAGAAGGAAATCATCAGACCATGCTGTATGGCAGTGGCGCCGTACAGATCGCAGAGCAAGTGAAAGCGTTCCTGGGAAATGATGATGCCGGTAGCCGCACACAATAAGATCAGTGTATACTACAACCATAAAATACAGCGGCGCTACCCTTTTGCGCCCACGATCATTACGAAATTCTGGCTGATTGAAAATACAACTTTAGTGTAATCTTTCCAGGTAGCACATGAACTACATTTGGCCGCACAAATCCCGGCTATGAGAAAACACATCAACGCCAGCACGCTATTACTGATCCTCTGTATCGTGCTTTACGGCAACCACGCACAATGCCAGGAAAAGAAAGAAAAAAAAGAGAAAGGAAAATTTGCCAGCCGCATTGCACCAGATGAACAAGCCAGTGGTTTCCGTTTCGGCATTCATGCCATAGGAGGACGTAGCTTCCAGTTCAATTACAACCTGGTTTCATTCGGGCGTTTTCAGCAGTCATACAATACCTTTCATGGAACTGCGCTGAGATCGACCATGGGCAATTTGCCGCTCAACGGAGGCTGGATGTACGGCGTGGGATTGCATGGGCTCTCTAACTATTTCATCTCGTTCTACATAGACGTCACAAGAGCACATCAGGAAGCCTCTACCTCTGCAACCTTCACAAATGGAGACAGCAGGGAAATAAAAATTATTCAAAAACCCATATGCACCAATATGGACCTGATCCTGCACATTAATAAACGTCTGTTTATAGGTATGGCCGCAGGTGTTGAGCAGGCAAACGGCGCATTGTTCAGTGGCTACCGCTACAGCAACTCCTTCCTTAGCTATGGCACAGATCAGCCACTCAATGGCATTTACCGCTCCAGGGACAACCGCATAAACGTGGGTATCCGGACGGATATTACCATTATCCGCCAGATGAGGCTGAGCGTGAGGGCTGAGTACTGTGGAGCGTTCCAGGGTAAGCAGAACAAGAGTACCGACTACCTGAATACGTGGAGCGACCAGATGTACCGTCAATCGGCCAGTGCAGGGATACACGAAGATGGTAACAATCACTTCTACCTGCCCGAAGATGTGCACAATGCTACCAACGATGATGTGGTTTATGTTGGTCTTGGCGAAACTTTTGCAAAAACCTATCGCGGATGGCGCGTTACAACCAGCCTTGTCCTTGATCTTCTAACACATCACAATTAGTAATTCCTGATAATCAAACCAACATGAAGCCATTTTTTTCAGTTTTAGCTGCATTGACGTTTCTCACTGTATCTTGTAAGAAAGCAGCGATCAGGGATGTGGAAAAAGCCAGCAAAAAGCTGGTTGGTTCCTGGAACGTAAAAAAGATCGAAGTGCGCACCACGGATACGTCAGGCAACCTGGTACAGGACACTTCATACGAAGATCAAGGCACAGTTCTTTTCGCATACGGCGATAAAAATGCACTTGGTGGCGGGTATTTTGATCATGCAGATTTCACGGGCGCCTGCGCCCTGTCTGACCTAGTACTTTATTTCAGGAGTATAGCTGCCGGCGATGCTATCGCCAATGGCTGGTCATTAAGCTGGGATGCCGATCCTGATGACCTGCGTGTACAGTTCTGGGGCATTACTGCCGGCGGCTCCTATCACAACAGCGTCAACCATTCAATAAGTGGCAATACACAGAAACTATGGTATGTAAAGCAGCTAACATACCAGAATAAACGCATTTTCTACACGTGGACCTTAAACAAATAATCGGGAGTATGGCAAGCCACACCTTTGCCTGTTAGTGAGCAAAACGTCCATTGTTAATCTGCATAGTTCATTACGCGCCTAAAAGGCGCTGCAACATGCTATGCAGTCCCAGTTTGCCCCATCTTCATCCACAGGCGGTACTACCAGGCATAACATTACCATCGAACAAAAGCTCGTTCTTAGCCAATAGCAAGCGACAACCACAGTTAATGTAGTTAGCTACCTGAAATAAATAGTTAGGGTAAATTAAGCGCGCTTAACGTTTACTGCATTCAAGCCTTTAGGGCTATTCTCTACATCGAAACTTACCTTATCACCATCACGGATTTCTTCCTTAGTACCGGAAACGTGAACGAACAGATCCTTGCCACCATCATCTGGTGTAATAAATCCAAAACCCTTTGTATTGTTGAAAAACTTTACTGTACCTGATGCCATTTTGATTGAATTAAAATTAAATAATAACTAAACATACAACTAAATATCCGCACTTGGTCATTTATTTTGGCTGGTGTACCAATCTGCTGAAAAGCTTCATCAAAAAGCACCCTGCCAAAAATGACAACGCCGGCAAAATGCCGGCGTTATGAGACTATTTGTTTTGATCCGTGCGGTTTACCACTTTTGCCACTTTTTCTCTTTCCCGCCAAATTTCGCAGAGAACCCTACCGTCACCATACCCATTGCACCATATCCAAAATCCGAGAACACACCAATATTCGGTACAAACATCCACCGCATCCCTATCCCGGTCACGGAATAGATAAAGCCGCCGCCAGCGACACTGGCGCCATCAGGGTTCTCAATGCCCGCAAACGAAAAACGAACAAAGCCGTATCCCGCAGCAGCTCCCGAGTACAGGTCAAATGATTTACTTTTAAGGTAGTGAAAATCGAATTTAGCAAGGGCTGTAAAAATGCTCATACTGAATGTGTAATGGTACGTATTGGTACCGCCGAATGCATTGGGATCGTCCCAACCTATCGGACCTGATGTACCGCTTACATAGCCTATCTGGCCACCCAGCGCAATTTTATCTGCAAGACCGTACTGATACGCAAATGTATAAGGACCAACGCCGGAAGCCTGGTTACCATTCAGCCAAAGGCCGCCAACCAGCAGCTTGGGAATATTTGGCTGACCATATCCTATGAATATATTACTTGAGCCTTTTGTAACTACCTGGGCGGAGACGGTGGCAGGGAGGAAGCTGCATGCTGTTAAAGCAAATAGGATTACAGCCTTCATTACATTTTTCATTTTAGTTATTTTTGAAGTTGAAAAATCACCTTTTTTGCAACGCTATGATATTAAGTGCAATAACGCTGTATTTTTCGAATCATACTCTCATGAAGAAATGATTTAAAAAATAAAGGTAATAAAAAAGACTACTATTTGCATATTGATTTAATTTATAGATTTTTTCCCCATTGTCGATATAACTCACCTGCAACACAACCTATTCTCATGAGATCATTTTATTACAGGACACTGGTTGTTACTGCACTCTTCATTCCATTTTTATGCAAAGCGCAAAAGTGTAAGACCACGGCAAAAACCGTCTGCACAAAAGCAGACCTGGTTCGGTCTATGCAGGACGATGCGGCTAAAAGACTGGTTGCATTGAAAAAGCTGATACCCGGGCTGCATATAGATATGCGATACGCTACTTCAAATAATTTTACCAAAGAAGTGCTCTACCGCCATCCCGTGGCCTACCTGCGCACCGCACCTGCAGACGCACTGAAACAGGCGGAAGCGGAGCTCAACAAAAAAGGCCTTGCAATAAAACTGTACGATGCTTTCCGTCCTTTCAACGTTACCTGCCGTATCTGGCGTCTCGTGCCCGATAAGCGCTATGCAGCAAACCCTATGAAGGGGAGCAATCACAACCGCGCTCTTGCAGTAGATCTCACGATCATTGACCTCAAGACCGGAAAAGAGCTGGATATGGGCACTCCCTTCGACAGCTTTACAGATACAGCTCATCATTCGTTTATACACTTACCGGCACACGTAATTGCTAACCGAAAGCTTCTGAAGGGAGTAATGAGAAAATATGGTTTCGGAATGGTGCCCGACGAATGGTGGCACTACCAATGGCCAAACAATAAAGACTTCGAGGTCATCGACCTCGATTTTGATGACCTCGCAGACATTGTAAAATAGAAAGGCGGCAACATCGATCTCACAGAGTCTCAATTACTGACCAATAAATTACGACCAACTATTCGCAGGCCTACGACTTATGACTTATGCAACATAACATTTGTCGGCTGCTTTTGTTGAACCTGCGCAGGCGCCGCGACCTCATCTTTCTGGAAGAATTCATATGCCTTGTGGAATATGTTCTTGAACGCAAACTGCTGTATCATCACCGTATCCTTGCCTCCATTAATAATGGCATACAACCGGTCAGAATCATAGTCATCCGGAACATCGGGATTTGACGTAGACATGTTTTTACTCCGTTTGTTCAGCGCCATCCAGTATATTTCAACATGCTGGTGTTGACCGTGAAGCCCTACAACGTCTATTGATGATTGCTTCGGCGCTGTCTTAATAGTAGTATCCATATCGCTAAGGCCATTCAGGTACCCCTCGCAGTTCACGTTTGCAAAGTACTTCAGGTATATCCTGGCCCTACGCGAATTTTGCCCCTGGAGTCCGGTCATCAGGCTTTTATCTGCTGTTACTATCACGGAATCCTTATCCCTGGCAATGGTAAATGAGTTGATCGGCTTGTCGGCATAATCTATTGAAACAGACTTTATCTCATTTTCCGGAATGCTGAACACAGTCCTGTCGCGCCAGTCGGTAAGCCGCGTGCTGTAACGCGCCGTAATGTAGCCTACGAACCCTGGCACCTGCACTACGTATGGCATCCGTGCATTTTCCATCAGCATATTTGTGCCGGTGTTGTTCACTGCTGCGCCTCCAACATAGAATACACTCATCTTTTTTCCCTGCCGGTCGTATACTTCTACCTTTACCGCATCTGTAGCCATGGTCTTTACCACATTTTCATATGCGCTTTGTGTCACAGGATACAAGGCAGACTGTTGGGCAAGTGTGGTAAGCACCAGGTTAAGCATACTGCGCAGGGCCTTATATTTTTTATTCACCATCCAGCAGGAATCCGTACGCTCCACGAGCACAGATTCTCCATCACCGGAAACAATAAACAATTTACCTATCGCTGCAGTATCTTTTATTTTAAAACCCGCCTCTGAATCACCATACGGATTGCCACCACGTTTGCTGATCAGAAAGTAATAGATGGCGAAACCTAACAGCCCCAGTATGACCAGGTATAAGAGTGTCTTGCGCATTATGATAAGGATTTTGGAGGTTTAGTGGCCGCTGCCGCAGGTTTCAGCTCATAGCGCCGCTTCCTGAAGAAGATATAGCAGGATGCGAACACAAGCACAATACCGATAGGTATGCCTACATTTACGAACTGCCACGTGGTCTTTTCATCTTTAGCTCTCGCTCCATCCAGCAGTCTTAGCTTTACTTGCTTTGAGTGCGACTCTAGGATGCCGGAGTTGTCTGTAAGATACTGTAGACAGTTAAGCAGGAACAGTTTGTTAGCATAATAGTGGTGATCGTATTTGTAATACCCCATCTGCAATACGCCGCTGCTTGTAGTATAGTCGTTACCAAACAGATCCCCCACCGATGATACGATCATACTGGAATTACTGTCGCAGGTAGCCTTGAACGGTTCATTGAGCGAATCAAGCACACGCAGGTATTCAGGGGCAAGCCTGTTCTTATACGCCGATGTAAACTTTCCCTCCAGCAATACCGCCACCGGGCGATAAGGCTTATTGAACATCTCATTGGTGAGTGGAAAGTTCATCATGCTAAGGCTCACGCGCACAGGAGCCGATGCTACCCTGCTGTACTTTGATGATTGCAACAATACCGTTTTATTAATTCCGCTGGTCTTCAGCGTATCAATGCTATTGGTGAACTTACCAAAGATGAAATCCATGTTCCGCACGATCGGATGTTCTGATGTAGGGTTGAGCTTCGGGAAATACACCCAGTCGTGGAGCTCTGGCGGCCCGCCGTTCACTACGCGTGCCAAGGGCACATTCTGCATATCCTCCACCAGGTCATTGTTGATCCTTACCCCATACTTGAATAACAGATCGTCAAGATCCAGGCCATACTCCATTGCCATTATCTGTGGCGGGTGTCTTTCCAGACTGTCGATAGACGCGTCAAGGGAGTTCACATTCCACAGCACATGTCCGCCGCGCATGATGTACTGGTCTATTTTAAGTTTCTCAGGACCGGTAAACGTAAGTTTCGGTTCATTGATAATAATGGCATCATAGGCAACTGGTATATGCACTGTGTGCATGAGGTCCAGTGTATCCAGGTCGTAATAGCGGCGAATGCTGGTAAGCAGGTCAAACGTCCTGACGCCAAGATCTTCGTTATTACCCACTATGTAGGCAACGCGGGCACGCACGGGGCGGCCAAGTTCATTTATCGCGTTGGCAAATTTATACTCAAGCAACGCCTCGGCATAGTTTATCTTTTCCTCTGCTGTGGTCTTGTCCGGCGGATCTTCAAGCAACATTACCGGCAGTTCCTTACCATTGTATTGCACCAGTGCAAAGGGGAAGAATACCTGCATTGAATACTGTGCATCTCCCTGCTGGGCCAGCTCAAAAAACCGTATGCCCTTGTTGGAAAGATCGTGCACCACAGCTTTCTTTTCTTCATCATTTTTTCCTTCAAACGGATCTACAAACCTGAATACTACCTTAGTGCCCGCTATGTCCTTAAAAGACGCAAGGCGCTCACGCACCGATTCCTGCAACCGCTGCAGGTAGGCCGGGAACTTATTTTCGCTCTTCAGGTACACGTCCACCACTGCAACTTCCTTCATGTTGCGCAGCATCGTTTTGGTAGATGGCGATAGGGAGAACCTCTTTTCCTTAGTAAGGTCAAGACCTGCATGGAGATAAGAAGCCAGCACATTGACGCAAATGATGATACAAATCATCATCACGATACGGATGGTAGCCTGCTTCTGCCTCTGGTTCTTATTTGGGGTCTTCTCTGCCATTAATCTATTTCCTCATTTTCAAGTTATTGTCTCCCTCAGCTAGCGCCGGCTGCTGAGCGAAAACCGGGTAAGCGATATAAACAATATTATTACCGACAAAAAATAAATTACATCTCTTGAGTCTATCAAACCCCTGCTGATAGAATTGTAGTGAAACTGCATACCCATCATACTGAGGTAGTAGTCAATCCCCTCTGAAAACTTTGGGAGCTTGCTGAGTTGCTCAAAGCCGGTATACAACAGGTAAGAAGCCAGCAATGCAATAAGGAAGCCCACCACCTGGTTTGCTGTAAGCGACGAGCAAAACACGCCCACCGCCGCAAAAGTTGCCGCCAGGAAAAACAGCCCAATGTAGGAGCCGATCAGGGCCCCGGTATCAAGGT
>CANJQU010000043.1 GCA_947476485.1 Chitinophagaceae bacterium | reverse complement strand
GCACCCTCCGTATTACCGCGGCTGCTGGCACGGAGTTAGCCGGTGCTTATTCCTCTGGTACCGTCAACCCGATTAGAAAATCGGGGTTTCTTCCCAGGTAAAAGAAGTTTACAACCCAGAAGGCCTTCATCCTTCACGCGGCATGGCTGGTTCAGACTTGCGTCCATTGACCAATATTCCTCACTGCTGCCTCCCGTAGGAGTCGGGCCCGTGTCTCAGTGCCCGTGTGGCTGGTCGTGCTCTCACACCAGCTACCCATCGTCGCCTTGGTAGGCCGTTACCCTACCAACTAGCTAATGGGACGCACAGCCATCTCGATCCAATAAATTTTTAATATTCAAGTGATGCCACTCATATATATTATGGGGAGTTAATCCGGATTTCTCCGGGCTATGCCCCAGATCAAGGTAGGTTCTGTACGTGTTCCGCACCCGTTTGCCGGTCGCCACCAGTATTGCTACCGTGCTGCCCCTCGACTTGCATGTGTTAAGCCTGCCGCTAGCGTTCATCCTGAGCCAGGATCAAACTCTCCATTGTAAATGAATTGTTCGAAACTGACTGATGTTCTCATTGTAAATTGACTGCCTATATTACTACAGGCAGGATTTTTTTGGAAATCAATCGTTTCATTTTAATTATGTCGCTGATCTTCCCTGTTGTAACGAACTTCATCGTTACATGCTTTGCTTTTTGTTTTCCCAATCTCTCAAAGAACTGTGGCAATTTGAAAATGTGCAAATTTGAAAATATGCAAATGATCAACGCCTCTGTAAATGCTATGGACTTGAACCATTCGTGCGGCCCGTTCCGCTACATCTTTTGTGTTACTATTTTAAGAACTTACTGTTACTCTTTCGTTACTTTCATTCCCGTAAGGGAGTGCAAAGGTAGGGAGTTGAAACCACACTGCAAAATTGTTTTTAAAATTAATTTTCAACAACAACTTTTTCGCTTCAAACATCCCGCTTTCTAAAGAACTTTTTCCCCTCAACCACAACCAGAATAACCGTTACCCTTTTTCGTTTTGGGAGCGCAAAGATAGGGAAGTTTTGCGTACCACCAAATTTGATTTGGATTATTTTTTCAGTCTTTCAAATGTCTGAGCACTCTCGCTCATCCTGGTAGGGCCTGCAAAGATACGGCGCTGATTGGAATAAGCAAATTTAATTCGGATGATTTTGGCCAGGTATACTGTTGACATGACATTACTTACTGGCTCTCAACGCATACACCATAGGTATCTTCCCCTCAAGCCCTTTGATCTGGAAGCCACCCGGGCTTACCTCCACAGTATTGCGGAAGCAATCATAAGGTGAAGTGTCGAACTCCCGGAACGTAGTAATGTTAAGCCCTGCATCTATAAGGCTTTGCATCACTTCTGAGAGGTCGTGGTTCCAGCCGATCTCGGTCTTCCGGATATCGGCATCGCGGTCGGCGTAAGTACCGGTGAGCGTTTCTATAATAGCTTCCCTGTTGAAGTAGGAATACTGGATCTCTGTAAACTCATTACTGAACATCCATACAACGGGATGAAATTCAACCAAAACAAACGTACCACCCGGCTTCAGAAAATGTGAGACTACCCCAGCCCACTTCTTCATATCAGGCAGCCAGCCCAGCACACCGTAGGATGTATACACCATATCAAATTGCCCCTGCAAATTCACAGGTAGTTCATACACATCAGAACAGACAAACCGGGCATCAAGCCCCAACTGATCATTCAGCTCTATGGCTTTCTTTATTGCCTCGCCTGAAAAATCTACGCCAGTGGCTTTTGCGCCCATACGGGCGAGAGATAACGTATCCTGCCCGAAGTGGCACTGGAGATGAAGCACTGATTTACCTGATACATTACCCAGCAGGTTCAGCTCTATGAGATTCAAAGATGAGCTTCCATTGAGGAAATCATCCATTTTGTAGAATGCAGACGAAACATGATGCTGTGTTTTCTCATCCCAAAGGGCTTTATTTATCTCGATATAGTTGTGTTGTTCTTCCATAGTGAATATTTTAGTGCTCGAAAATGAACATAACGATCGTGTATTTACCAACTTCCTTGTTATACTCAACCTCCATTGAAATATGTGCCGGAGGGAGGGTGTGCTTTGCCTTCGGGTCCACCGGCTCATCTTTTTCTTCGATCATGTAGATCAGTTTCTTGAAATCGCCAAGGCCGGGGTAGAAATTATCGGCGGCCGTTAAAGTGTACCCCTTGGCTGTGAGACAATCATTCAGCAAAGCCTTATACTTTTCATAAGCGGGTTTCAGCTCCTCTTTATTCCTTGTCTGAAAAAAAGCCCCTTCATAATACAAGCCCATAGTAAACACAAAACGCGAAGCTATCGTGCCCGGAACCTTAATACCACTCTCCCACATACCTTTCGCTTTAAAAGGCGTACCCTTAATATTCCGGAAACTGTTCGGGGCATCATGTGTGATCGCCATAACGGCTTTGCAAAAGTCGCCCTGGCAATAGGCAAATGACGTAATAAGGCTGGCCGCAAACAGCAATAACAGAAAACGCCTGAACAATGAAAAAGACATGATGCAATATTAAGGAACGGAAGCGAAACAAAACAACATCAAATCAGCATATGGGGTTGTGCACAGGTTCTGCACATATGCTCGTTAAAGTGGGGTTAAAAGATATAAACAATGTGCAATTTGATCCGTATTTTGTTATCTTCGCCATGCTAAAAATATCCTTTTAATACTTTAAAATTAAGGTCGATGAAGAAAGTGATCGTGTGTCTGTGTGCGTATCTTATTGTTGCTTCCTACAAGGTTTCTTCGGCAGATGAAGGTCTGCCGGTCATAAATGAAGCGCGCGTTGAAAATTACATAAGCCAGGTATATAAGCAAATAGACTTTTCGAAGGTTTCACCATTGTCATACGAAGTGTTTGAAAAGGCATACCGCGGATACCTGACCCTGCGCAACTCGGGTAAACTGAACACCGAAAACGATGTGCTCACAGTTTGTGATCTAAGTCTGCCGTCTACAGAAAACAGGATGTGGGTGATAGATCTGTCGAAAAAGACGGTGATCTTCAATACATACGTAGCTCACGGCGAAGGTTCGGGTGACGAAATCGCCACATCATTTTCTAACAGTACGAATTCACACAAAACGAGTCTCGGATTTTATGTTACGGGCGACATCTATGAGGGAGAGCACGGCACTTCATTACGGCTCAACGGAATGGATTACGGCTACAATGACGCAGCTTTTGACCGTGGAGTTGTAGTGCATGGCGCCAAGTATGTGTGCGACCAATATATTGCAAAGAAGCAAAGACTGGGTCGTAGCTGGGGTTGCCCTGCAGTGCCTCCGGCGTTGTCACTGCCTATCGTAAACACGATAAAATATGGCACCTGCCTGTTTATTTACTACCCGGACACCAAATACCTGAACTCCACCTGCTGGCTGAATAAGAAAATAACAGCCCTTCCGCAAAACGATGTGCTTGTAGCAACATTGCCTGCACAGGAGGCACCGAAGCCAAGAGTGCGCGTGATAGAGTATGTGCATAATGGTGTTGTGGACAGCGTAAAAAATGTATCCCTAACGCAATAGTGAAATCAGTTTATCATCGCGGTGGTAAATATCCCGTGCGAACTGAATGTGCTTTCCGGTGGTATCCTCAAAAGCCGTGAGATAGGTTATATGTACAGGGATTTTTGTCTTTAACAGCTCCCAGCGGGTCTTATGCGTTTCTATCATGCTATCCAACCGTTCCTGGGTATATCTCTTTTTTTCAAGGTCGGAGAGAATGTAAATAGCCATTTCACGCGGCTGCTGCAAGCGAATGCAACCAGAGCTGAGGAAACGATCGCGCTTACCGAAGTCTGTGCGATGCGGAGTATCATGAAGATAAATATCCCAGGGATTAGGCAGGTTGAACTTGACATAGCCTAATGAATTATCATCACCCGGCGCCTGCCGGTATGAATATTTCCTGAGATTGTGAATGTTCAGCAAGGATGTCTTTACCACTTTCCCCTGCTTATCGTATGCCTTCAACCCCTTTGTTGCCAGGTACTTCTTGCCGCTCTTTTCAAAACCGGGAACTACATCCTTCTTAAGAATAGTAGGCGGAACACCCCATTGAGGGTTAATGACCACGTTTGTCATAGTTGCAAACAAAGAGGGCGTCTGCCGTTCCGGCTTGCCTACGACGACGCGCATGTGCATGGCGTTGACACCGTCTTTCTTTAAAAACAGCTCCATGAGCGGTATATCGACCACAAGGTAGAGATCGCCAAATTGCTTCTGCATCCAACGGACACGTTCCATATTAGCGGCGATCTTGTCCAGGTAATCTGATGGCGGCACTGCCAGATGAAGCATCGTTACACTATCCAGCTTGCCGGTGGGCTTTATGCCGCAATAGTTCTGATAGGCGGTGATCAGTTGGTTCATTTCACCAGTGCTGTCATCGGCTGCGGTCTCCACCCATGGCAACTCGGCCTTAAGCACAATAAAGATGTTATCGAGCATCAGGCTATCGGGCTTCTTCTGGTAGTGTATTGCAGCAATTGTATTGCAGAGATCAGAATCATCCGACAACTTATAAAAACGACGGTATTCCTCGCGCAACAGCAGATAGGTGGGCACCCGGCTCCTGAAATCATCGAGTGAGCGATACATGCCTTTTGCCTGGGCGAGGGCCTGCGGCGCATCCCATGCCGAGTCGTTTGCGTGAAACCAAAGGGAATCTGCCTTACGCGGTTGTACCTGGCCCATCAGCAGGTCTTTGGCCGCATAAAGATAGCTGCGGGTAAGGAGTGTATCGAGCGCCAGCACATCGCGAAGGGCATTATGCTTCGTGGTATCCAGCCGCTGTTTGAGTGCTTTAATGGCGGCTAAATTATACCGCTCCGGGTTGATACCATCCATCTGCATATCTTCCAGCTCACCCACCAGCTTTTCAGAAGCATCATTTGGCGTATAGTCTTCCCTGAACCAAACAGGAATAAACCCACCGGTAACATAGGTGCGCCAGACATCTGCATTCAGCGATCTTGCGATTTTTTTATTGGACGTATCAACCGGCCGCAAGGCTGCTTTTAACTGTTTTGAAAAAGCAACGTAGGAATCAGGCTGTTTTACAGTCTTCTCCTTTTGGTCATCATCGCAGGAAACAAAAAATGATAAGAACAATAAAACTGGAAGGGTGTACTTACAACAATAACAGGACCGGTGCGAAGACATAGATTACGGCATGCGCCGCTTTGATATTAAATTAGTAGTTCGAAAATAAATGTTTGGATCAGGATTGGATTCGTGAAGCAAAATAGTGTATTGCAAAAACTGTTCCAAATTATATTTCCAGTTCCTTTATCGGATCCCAGAACAGAGTATCAAAACGCTGCACCTTGTCGTCGATTACAATCACCCCTTCTTTTTCCAGCAATTGCTGCATTTTTTCGGGAGGAGAAAAGTGATGCTTGCCTGTAAGCATTCCATTCCTGTTCACCACCCTATGAGCCGGCACTTTGGGCTTTGCACCAGAACTCATATTCATAGCATAACCCACTACCCTGGCCCCAGACGCAGCGCCGATAGCGGCCGCAACAGCACCATAACTGGTAACCCTGCCTTTGGGCACGCACCGCACCACGTCGTATATCGCATCGTAAAGACTGACTCCGCCAGGTATAGCGGCCGGAGCCTCCCGGATGGTTTTACTTTTTTTCATCCTGTTCTCGTTTTAGCAGCAGCTCAGTTCTTTTTGGTTCCGGTACTTTAACATAATCATATGGACAATTAAGGCAGCCACTGCCGCAACAGTATCCCCTCCGCTCCAGATAAGAGGCGGTAAAGACCAGCAAACCGTTTGGCAATATGTAGTAGTCGTCGTGCAATATCCTCAGTTTGGAATTGGGAATTCTAAAGTTCGCAAATGGATGGCGGTTCAGAACCGGGATCCTTTGTACAGTGTTTCTGATTTACTACATCAATCCAAAGTTTCCGCTCCGGCTTCCAGTTCCCTGGCCCCGAACCTGCCGGTGAGCACTATCGGTGTCTCAGGCAGGGAGAAAGCGACATAGTAAATAGTGCGGCCATCGGCAAGGTGCATTTTTTCATAGAAGGTCTGGATGGCAAGCGGGCCGGTAGCCTTGCCTTGTCCATAGATGTCAGCTATGTTTTCGTGAATGGTACATCCCTGCGCCTGGATCACTTCCAAGGTGGACTCGTACAATTCTATTGAATCGGTTTTTAGATTTATCCGGGCGCCTGGTTTTAATATTTGCTGGTATGCATGCAAAAAACGCTCGTGAGTCAACCGGTTCTTTGGCTTTTTCAGGAAAGGATCTGCGAAAACGATCCAGATCTCTCCCACTTCTCCTGCTGTGAAATAATTTGTGATCTGGCCAATGTGGATACGGAGAAAAGCTACGTTGCTTAACCCTTCTGCAAGTGCAATTTTCGCACCATTGTATATGCGGTTGCCCTTGATGTCTACACCTATGAAATTCCGGTCTTTATGTTCCCGGCCAAGGTTCACGCTATATTCACCTTTGCCGCAAGCAAGCTCCAGGGTGATCGGGTTGTCATTTTTGAAAAAGGTGTTCCAGTTGCCCTTCATGTTTTCAGGGTATTGCAATACATTGCTGTAGGTGTCAATAGCCTGAAACTTGATCAATTTCTTGTGTCCCATAAAGGTCAAAAGTACAAAATCCGTTAGGAACGGCCCCTGCCGATAGGTCAGAAATGCAACTTACTGTAAACGAGGTCGTTATTGGCAACATAAACCATCATATTTACCCCATTTTTTGTCAAATTTTTGCTTTAAAAATTGCAAGTACATACATTTACTTTCGACTTACTGTCGGTAAATCAACATTTAACGGAAACTAAAAAAATAAACATGAGAAAAAGAATCCTACTGTTTACTATCGTTGGCGGATTTGCCGTGGGCATGCTGACTAGCGGAAAAAATGGAGCCGGCGCCGAAAAACAATATAATTGTACCGGCGCCGAAACAGGCCTGGGTAACCTGGCAGCCTGCGGTGGCCCATCCGGTTGCCACACCGGATCACTTACGCCGGGACTAACCCTTGCGCTAGAATTGGACTCGGCGGGATCTGCCACAACTCACTACAAGGGCGGAATGACCTATACTGTGAAGATAACCGGAACAAATACCACTGCCACTACTTTACCGGTATTTGGATTCCAGGTGACGTGCATAAAGGGCACGACTTCTGTGACTACACCTGTGAACGCCGGAACCTTTGTTTCAACAGGCTTACCCGGAAATTTGCAGTATACACCGGCAATGGCTACTTTTTTCGCGTGTAACCTGCTTGAACATAAATTCCCAATTCCAGCTACAACAGGCGGCGGAGCAACCGGGAGCACCTATGTTCAATCGTTTCAATGGACCGCTCCTGCGGCTGGTACCGGAACAGTATCTTTTTGGGGAATAATGAATGCAGCCATAGGCGATACGGCACATTCCAGCAGCTCAGATATATCGAACAGCACAAAGATAAATATCACCGAATGGCCTTCAACTACCGCAATAGCAGCAGAATTACTCCGGAGCATCAGCCTGAGTGCTTTCCCTAATCCAATGATAAACACACTGAACTTAAAACTTGACAATACGCTGCCGGGCTCCTATTCTGTACAGGTATTTGATATCACCGGACGGATGGTAACCACTGAAAACATCATGGTGATCGGCACCAATCATGTTTCGACGATCAATACGGCTAACTGGCTGCCAGGCGCTTACCATGTAATTGTGGAAAAAGATGGTGTCCGCAAGACACTACAGGTTGTAAAGCTATAATCAAATATTTAGCTGATTATTATTGGAGGCTGCCGGTTCCGGCGGCCTCGTTTTTTTAGCCATTAGGATTTACGAAAATATATCATTTACTTAGTAGTCTAAAATAAACAATTATGGGTCTGCTTGCAGGAATAGGAGTACTAGCCTTCGTTATCATTTTAGGATTGATCATATTCCTCGTAGCGGCAATGTGGAAGGTTTATGTAAAAGCAGGGGAAGAAGGATGGAAGTGTATCATCCCGATATATAACGCGGTAGTGCTGCTGAAAATAGTCGGTAAACCATGGTGGTGGATATTCCTAATGATCGTTCCTTTCGTCATTGGCGCTATAATAAACATGTCGGCGGCACTTAATGGAACCGTAAACCCGGTGACCACGCTGATCGCATTTGCTGTAAATATTGTGGGCTATGTTTACGTGGTGTGGACATACAATATGCTGTCTAAAAGCTTCGGGAAAAGCGAAGGGTTTACTGCCGGAATGTTATTTCTAGGATTTATTTTCATACCTATCCTTGGGTTTGGAGACGCCAGGTATCTCGGCCCTTATGGTGACAAAGCCGCGTTTGAAGCCTATGGTCAGAAGGGCCGCTTTGACTTTGAGGACGATAAATTTTCAAACTGATCCGTATCCTCAGCGATTACCAATCTATTTAAATTAAAGATTTCAATTTAACCGCAGCGCATTCAAAACCGATGGCGTCGCAGTCTTATTGTTGTTATTTTGCTACCGCCAGATGATCCCACAGGGCTCATTTCACCATAGACTTCCTCGATTTTTCAATCCCAGGATTTTCGTTTCCACAAAAAAAAGCTGTTTTGCAACAAAAGACAACAAGGTCTCAACAATGCAAAAATAGCGACAGTTATGTCCTTTAGCTTAGCATTTAATCGGTGCTATCATCCTCCTGATAATGCTGATCAGTGCTAAAAATGTTTTTTTCATCATTGTAAAAACTAAGGACATGACCAATCAAATTACACGTTCAACGAGATTCACAGGAGCAACTATGCGTATCGAAGATACCCATAGCCTGCACGGAAAAAGTGGTACAAAAGCAGCATCAAATGCGGGAACGCATGGCAACAAATTTTTTGTGCTGTTCATGCTATGCCTGGCCCTTTTCAGTAAAACGGCCATTGCTACGGCAGTAGCACCCGTGGTTTCTTCTTTAAGCGCAACACGTGCCGCACCGGGCACAACAATAACGATCTCGGGCTCAAATTTCAATCCGACCGCCGCCAGCAACATAGTATACTTTGGCACCGGAAAGGCCAGTGTAGTGTCCGGCAACGCTACTTCACTCACTGTGACCGTGCCCATAGGCGCCACCTACGCCCCCGTGAGTGTAACCAACAGCGCAACCGGCTTAACGGGATTTTCAGGGCCGCAATTTCAGCCGACATACAACAACAGCGCATACATGGGAAATGTGATCAGTTTTGACACCACCCGGTTTTACGCTACAGGTGGCAACCCATCGGCAATAGCTTTGGGCGATATTGATGGTGATGGCAAAGCCGATATGGCTGTGTCAAATTTCATAACAAAAACGATGCTGATATTCCGCAATACGTCTGTGAGCGGATCTATAAGTGCATCGTCTTTTGCCAGCCCGGTAAGCATACCTTCAGACACCGGAGCTTATAGCCTTGCAATAGGCGACCTTGACGGAGATGGTAAGCTTGATATTGTTGCAACCAGCAATATGGATACCGGCATAACTGTATATCGCAACACTTCTTCACCCGGGTCAATATCTTTTGCCGGAGGTTTATTCATTCCTACTCCATTTACCACTACCAACGGGGTTGTAGTGGGCGACCTGGACGGAGATGGCAGGTCAGATATTGCGGTCAGCTTTGATTTCGGAGTGTTTACATTTCGCAACACCTCTTCGGTGGGAGCACTGTCATTTGACACATACACTTATGTTGATGCTACCGGAACCGGCGGATTTATGGGTTATAACAGCGGTGGGTACCTGGCAATTGGCGACCTGGACGGAGACGGAAAGAAAGACCTTGCGACGAATTCGCACGGCCATAACCAGGTAGTGGTTTTACGCAATATCTCTACCACAGGCACGATCTCATTTGCTACGAAACAGCTCTTCGCTGTAGGTGAAGCGCCAACCAATGTTGCCATCGGTGACCTTGACGGAGATGGAAAGCCTGAGCTCGCAGTTACAAACATAGGCAGCTCATATACGGATACGGGGTCTGTATCTGTACTGCGAAATACTTCGTCGACCGGATCAATAGCATTTGCCCCAGGAGCAATTTTCCAGACCGGAATGAGTCCATCCGCAGTGGCAATAGCAAGCATGGCCGGTGGCACACGCCCGGACCTGATCATCAGCACATTTAATGGCTATAACCTTTCCGTTCTGCGAAATACTTCTTCTACCGGTTCTTTGTCTTTTGATACAGTAAGTCATCCATTTTACTCAGGCTCGCAATCTTCGACGGTAGCGGTTGGCGACCTGGACGGCGACGGCAAACCTGATGTGGCTGTTTCCAACTATTCTGATTATTCAGGCACCGGGAATATCTCCGTGCTAAGGAATCAACCTCTCGGCCTTCTTACCGGCACTGCACTAGGCTGTACCGTTGTTATGGATTCGTTTGCCGCGGCTACCCCACAGGGACGGTGGACCAGCAGCGACAGTTCTGTAGCTATCGCATATACTGGCATCTACAACTTCAAAGCTTATATACAGGGCATATCGGCAGGCACCGCCACACTTACCTACACCGTGCTGGGCGGATATACTACCGCTACGGTTGTTGTGAGCTCAGGGCCACCAACAGCCGGCACTATCACCGGACCATCCACTGTGAATGCAGGAGCAAACATAACGCTTAGCAATGCTACCGCGGGCGGCGTATGGTCTGCCAGCAACGGCAACGCCACAGTATCCGGCGCAGGAGCGGTACATGGAGTATCCACCGGCACGGTCACTATTTCTTACACCGTTACCAACGGCTGTGGCTGGGATTATACTACAAAGGTAGTGACAGTAAATGCCGGCACACCGGTTACGGTATCTGCAATTACCGGTGCGGCGTTCTTTATGTGTGCAGGCAATACCGGCACATTTTTCGACGCGACTCCCGGCGGCGCATGGAGCATTAATGCTGCAGATGCCGCAATAGCATCGGTTAGCTCCGGAGGCGTGGTAACGGCTATTGCTGCCGGCACTGCACGGCTCAGCTATACAGTGGGGTCATCTTATGCCACGCAGACACTTACCGTGTATCCGGTGCCTGCGGCAATTTCCGGCAATGCCAGCGTATGCCAGGGCGCAACAACTTCGCTCTCTGACGCTACAGCCGGTGGCGTATGGAGCAGCACAAGTCCATCGACCGCTACTGTAAGTGCGGGAGGATTAGTAACAACCATCAACACAGGAATGGTGACCATAAATTATTCTTTGGGTACAACGGGCTGCAAGGCTTCGAAGATTGTAACTATCAATGCAAATCCGGCAGCCATTACAGGGCCTAATAAAGTTTGCACCGGCTTGTCCATAACACTCACCGACGCCACAGCGGGCGGTGTATGGAGCGGCTCCAACTCATACGCATCCATAAACGCTTCCGGGATAGTGACCGGTCTTGCTGCGGGAGCTATATTAGTCACCTACACTGCCGGTACCGGGTGCCTCAAAACTTACAATGTGAATGTAAATGCCGCACCGGCAGCCATCCTGGGCAACCGCAACGTTTGCACCGGAAAAGTAACTTTCCTTAGCGACCCGAGCACCCCAGGCGTATCCTGGACGAGCGGCACACCGGCCGTGGCAACCATCAACGCTTCCGGCGCTGTGAGCGGAGTGTCGGCAGGAACAACAATAGTTACGTACACACACACCAATTTGTGCACCGCAACTGCTATAGTAACTGTGAACACGACACCAACAGTATTGGCGATCTCCGGCCCTTCGTCCGTTTCCCGTGGCGGTGCGGGTATCACCTTGACTGACGCAACTGCAGGAGGCGTATGGAGCAGCAGCAATACCGCAATACTCACCGTGGGCAGCGGCACAGGGCTGGTTACAGCTATCACATCGTCAGGCAACGCTAACATCAACTATATTGTTACGACCAGTGCAGGGTGCAGCAATTTTGCGACAAAAGTTATCAGCGCAAGCCCTGCACCACGGGCCACTAGCAGCACAACCACTGTGGGCGCCGTAATTAGCCTCGCCAATGATGCTGCAGCAGGTGAATGGACCAGTAGCGACAATGCAGTAGCCGCCGTTGACGAAAATGGTACCGTCACCGCCCTGGCAGCAGGCAATGTGAACATCACTCATACTGCGATCACCGACGAGGGAAGCGCTTCTATTACAGTTACTTCCCTGCTGATCAATCCGGCGCCAATGCATGTAAGCTTAGTACCCAACCCAAACAAAGGCGCGTTTATGATCAAGGGAACATTGGGAACACCTGATGACAGGCTGTTGCGTTATGAAATAACTAACATGCTCGGTCAAATCATTTTTGTCGGTAAAACTACCGCACCGGGCGGAGTGATCAATGAACAGGTAACATTAAGCAACGACCTTGCAAACGGCATGTACCTGTTGAATGTCAACAACGAAGCAGAACATGCTGTATTCCACTTTGTAATAGAAAAGTAGTCATAAGCAAGTGTCAGTAAAAATCAGGGAGAGGCCGGCGTCGCCGGCCTCTCTAATTATAGAATGTGAGCAAAACATACAATTACGAGAGCCAGGACATGGAGTATCAAGTGGTTGACTTTCGGGCTTGCTTTTAAAAAATGCGGAGGGTGCGTACTTTCGTGTTACTAACTTCGAATGATGAGCATTGTTTCTTTTCTGCAGCACCACATGTTTACGTGTCCGTCGAAAGCCCTGTTTCATATGGAGTGCCCGGGATGCGGTATGCAGCGCAGCTTTATCTGCCTGTTGCAGGGAGACATTAGCACCAGCCTTCAATTTCACCCGGCAACGATACCTATGATATTGCTTATTGTGTTCCTTCCGCTTCACCTGATCTTCAAATTCAGCAAGGGCGCCAGGATCATTGTATTCCTCCAATTTACAGTTGCAATTATCACATTAGCTTTCTACATTTACAAAATTTACTACCACAAAATATTTTGATCAAATGGAAAACCCGGGAAATACTAACATTTTTAATGACGGACATAAAGAACCACTCCCAAATGCTACCGCGGTGCTGGTGCTTGGTATCATCTCTATTGTAGGCTGCTTTTGCTACGGAGTACTGGGGGCTATATGTGGTATCATTGCACTTGTGTTGGCGAGTAAAGATATGAGGCGGTATAATAGCGAACCGCTGAAATACCTGCCATCCTCATACAACAACCTGAAAGCCGGCCGAATTTGCGCTATTATCGGTACTATATTATCTGCAATTTACCTGCTGATAATTATTATAGCGATTGCGGTGATCGGATTCGCAGGATTGAGCCATCCTGACCAGTTATTACGTCATTACCAGGGTTACTAACCTTGAAATCTGATTGAATACAGTGAGCCCCGGAAATCCCGGGGCTTTCTAATTTAACAGAACGAGCAGGGAGTAAATTATCATCGCACCATCGGCCAGGATGAGGTATGCGCGCGCAGATGGCTTTGTGCGTAAATAGCTTACTATGACCCTTGTCAATACTGCCGTAAGCAGCGCGCCTGCCAGCCGGGGTAATGAAGGATACCGCCAGTACTGAAATATACTTAAACCAACAAAAAGCAACAATGTAAAGTTAATGAGCAGGTAACTGTTTCTCAGACCTACCCTACCCGGCAACGTGCTGATGTTGCTGCTCATATCTTTCCGGATGTCCCGGATGTCGAAAATGACACAAAGTGTGAATATAAACACAAGCCTGATCAATATTTCCAGCGGGAAATCGGCGATATTCTTATGCCAATAAAGCATGGGTAACACAGAAGTTGCTGTGGTCCAGACACCGGCCAAAACGATGATCTTCAACCAGCCAAAATCACGCAGACGTTTTTTTTCCTTAAACGGAAGCACCGGCAAAAAATAGGCAAACGCGAAAATACCAAGCCCCAGTGACGATAATTGCAACTGTAGTGACAGTTCGGACAAACTTATTATTGTCAATAATTTGCCTATAAAAAAAAAGATGTAGTAAAACGGCCTGTATTTTCCCTTTTCCGGGTTATCCGTATCGGGCTGCCGAGCAATGCGGGGTGTATTGTAGACAAGCAGTGTGCTGCCAAATACAAGGAAATGTAAACTGCAGAATACCGGCGGTGTTGAGCCCAGAATGAGCCGCCCGGTGGCCATGCACAGACCGGTTGCACAGCAGGCAGTAAACAGGCTTGTGTACAGAAAAATATCTATGGCGCGTGTGATGGATTTCACAGAACAAAAGTAACCCCAAATCCATAACCTCTGCCGGCAAACAGGAGCAGCTTTAAAAGTGAATATATTTACAGGTTTGTTATCTTTACTGAAGTCTACAATATATAAATCACGTCGCCCTAAAGCAGACCCCGTAAAAGCAAAATGTACTATTCAAAATACACGCCTTTGGCGGGTTGAGATCTATGAAAGTAATCACACGCACTATATGGCTTTTGTCGCTGGTAAGCTTGTTTACAGATATTTCCAGTGAAATGTTGTACCCGGTAATTCCTATCTACCTCAAGAGCATCAATTTTTCCATATTGTTCATTGGTATTCTTGAAGGTATTGCGGAAGCAACGGCTGGCATCAGCAAGGGCTACTTTGGGAAGTTGTCTGACAACTCCGGAAAGCGACTGCCTTTTGTGCGACTGGGTTACTCGCTAAGTGCACTTTCAAAACCGATGATGGCTTTGCTCACCGTCCCGTTATGGATATTCTCGGCCCGGTCGCTGGACCGGCTGGGAAAAGGCATAAGAACAGCAGCGCGCGACGCAATGCTATCGGACGAGGCCATACCCGCGAACAAGGGAAAAGTGTTCGGATTTCATCGCGGCATGGATACGCTGGGCGCAGTCATTGGTCCGGCTACTGCATTACTGATCTTGTATTTTTATCCCGGAGCGTATAGAATGTTGTTCTACATCGCCTTTATCCCGGGTATTATCTCTATACTGTGCACTTTCTTTGTGAAGGAGAAAAAAACAGCGCCGAAGCCCAACAAAATAAAAACACACTTTTTTGACTTTATAAAATACTGGAAAACCAGTCCGGCTGAATATCGCAGGCTGGTGACCGGACTACTTCTGTTTGCCTTATTCAACAGCTCCGACATGTTCCTGATCTTAAAAATAAAGGAAAACGGATTTAGCGATACAGAAGCAATAGGTGTATACATTTTCTATAACCTGGTATATGCCGCATGCTCCTTCCCGCTCGGCAAACTAGGGGACAGGATCGGTCTTAAAAAGGTATTTATACTCGGGCTTGCCGTATTTGGATCTGTGTATTTTGGAATGAGCGTATGCAATAACCTGTACCTGTTCTTTTTGCTGTTTTTCTTATATGGCATCTTCGCCGCAGCCACTGAAGGGATCAGCAAGGCGTGGATAGCTACCATAACAGACAAAAAAGATACAGCCACTGCAATCGGCACCTATACCGGCTTCCAAAGTATCTGTACCCTACTGGCCAGCAGCCTTGCCGGCTTTGTATGGTATGCTTTCGGCGCTACAACGCTGTTTCTTACCACCGGCGGCTTCACAGTTCTGATCCTTGGTTACTTTATTACGACCATGCGAAAAAGAAGCCCGGACGAAAAAACGGCATAATAATTGCGGCCGGTATGCGTTAATAGTTTAGTTCCTTTAACCCTAAACTCTATTTTATGAAAAAGACCTTTTTCATCCTGATCTTTATTTATATTCTTGTTGTGACTGTAGTACTGACATCGTAGCAGAAACGCATAGGCAACTGTGGTTCCCATGCGATCTCAAAACAACAGTAAATTAATTCAGTATCGAACATACGATACCTTTGGCGTCGTATTCAATTTCGCCATGAATGCCCAGACATCTGATCCCTTCAGGATCATTAAAGCGGTATGTTTCCGTGCTTGCGCTTTGGCATTTTCACCACTTTGTGCTCCAGCATTTTGAAGCCTTTTATCAGCTTGCTGCGGGTTTCATCGGGCATTATTACCTCATCGATAAAGCCACGGGCAGCGGCACCATAAGGATTTGCGAACTTCTCGATGTACTCGGCTTCTTTTTCCTTCAGCTTTGCTTCAGGATCTGCGGCGGCGGCTATTTCCTTTTTGAAAATGATCTCCGCAGCGCCCTTGGCACCCATTACAGCTATCTCGGCGGTAGGCCATGCATAGTTAAGATCTGCGCCTATGTGCTTGGAATTCATCACATCATACGCACCGCCATATGCCTTACGGGTGATCACAGTTACTTTGGGGACAGTGGCCTCGCTGAGCGCATACAGCAGCTTTGCTCCGTTCATGATAATGCCGTTCCATTCCTGGTCGGTACCGGGCAGGAAGCCTGGCACATCTACCAGCACGAGCAACGGTATATTGAACGCATCACAGAAACGCACAAAGCGGGCACCCTTCTTACTTGAATTGATGTCGAGCACACCAGCAAGGTAGGCAGGCTGATTGGCCACTACCCCTATGCTGCGGCCGCCTATGCGCGCAAAGCCTACGACAATATTCTCAGCATATTCCTTATGCACTTCAAGGAAAGAATCTGAATCTGCCAGTTCTGCAATAACTTCCTTTATATCGTATGGCTGATTGGGATTCGCGGGTATTATGTTGTTAAGCGCCTGACGCGACTCATCTCCGGCTTCATACTCGTATACGGGCGCGTCTTCTTCACAGTTCTGCGGCATGTAGCTAAGCAGCTTCTTGATATTTTCAATGCACTCGAGTTCATTTGCACATGCGAAATGGGTTACGCCTGATTTAGATGCATGCGTATGCGCACCACCCAACTCTTCGCTGGTCACATTCTCGTGAGTCACGGTTTTCACCACGTTCGGACCAGTAACGAACATATAAGACGTATGTTCCACCATCAGGATAAAATCGGTGATGGCTGGTGAATATACGGCACCACCCGCGCACGGGCCCATAATAGCAGATAGCTGAGGAATGACCCCGGATGACTTCACATTGCGATGAAAGATATCGGCATAACCACCCAGCGAAACCACGCCTTCCTGGATACGGGCGCCACCGCTGTCGTTGAGGCCAATGACCGGTGCACCATTCTGGATGGCAAGGTCCATTATCTTCACGATCTTCTCTGCATGCGTTTCGGAAAGGCTGCCACCGAAGACCGTAAAGTCCTGGGAGAATACATAAGTGAGCCTTCCGTTTATGGTGCCATAGCCGGTGACTACACCATCGCCAAGGTAGACCTCATTCTCCATACCGAAGTCGCGGCTGCGATGGGTAACCAGTTTGCCTATTTCTTCAAAAGAGCCTTCATCAAGCAGTAACTGCAGGCGTTCTCGCGCTGTCAATTTCCCTTTTTTGTGTTGGTCTGCTATGCGCTTATCACCGCCGCCTTTCAGGGCGCCGTCCATCTTTTGTTTTAATACCGCTATCTTATCCATAATGGGGGCAAACTTATAGAAAAAACCCCAAACCCCTAAAGGGGCTTTCCACATGTTGCCTGCTGCACTCAGCACAGAAAACAGTCATCATGTATTTTTGTGGTAAATTGCACTACACATTCATTGAACCTACACATGAAACGAATTTGCCTGTTACTGACACTTATAACTGTCACAAGCACCTCTTTTTCACAACAGATAAAGGCATACAGCGCCGATGATGTCATACGCCGCTGCTCGTCGAAAGACACGCTATACATCGTGAACTTTTGGGCGACATGGTGCGCCCCCTGCGTGGGAGAACTTCCTGAATTCAATAACATCACAGAAAGGTATGCCGGAGCTCCGGTGAAAGTGCTGCTGGTAAGCCTGGATTTTAAGGGCGATAACACATTCAAGCTCGAAGGTTTTATCAGGAGAAAGAACATTATCCCGGAGGTTGTGTGGCTCTCTGATACCAACCCTAATGTGTTTCTGCCAAAGATTGATAAATCATGGGGCGGATCTATTCCCGCTACGGTTATCGTGCATCCGGGCAAGCAATTCAAGAAATTTATTGAAGGGACTGTTACGGAGCGCGAAATGCGGAATATAGTGGACAAAGTGCTGAGAGATTAGTATTACTGGTAGTACGCCCTTCCAGGGCTGGTGTGGGATTTTGCATTATCCAACCGTGGGCTACACCGCTCGCTGATATATCTCGCCCTTTCTGGGCTGATCTTCATTTGGGGTCTTGCATCATTCTCTTTAACTTATCTTTTGATGTTTTACTTTTTACTTTTGCGCCCGCACAGATGTCCTACCTAAGTTCATACAAACGCCTTAACAGGCTGATACTGGATGAAAGCTTTGAACCGCTTATCAGCTGGGGACTGCGCATGGCGCTATCCGGCACATTGCCTATCATATGGGGTCTTGCTACGGGACGGTTCAGCGATGCTGTATGGATAACACTTACGGCAGAGGCTATTTCGTGGGTGGAGATGAAGGGCTCGTTTGCGTGGCGGGTACGCACCCTGCTCACGGGCGCAGCATTAGCAATTGACTTTTCCTTACTTGGACTACTGACGGGATTTAATATCTGGCTTAGCGTGGCCGGTATGTTCGTAGTGGGCTATATAGCCACATTACTAAAGAACATTGGAGACAGGGCAAGCGGCCTGGCGATATGCGTTTACCTGCTTTACATTATCTGTAACGCCTATCCTGAAACGAACATTGCAGACATAAAGCACCGGATGATGCTGATCGTGATCGGTGCGATATGGCCTGTGCTTGTGGGCATTGCAACTTCTCTGCTGAAACCTGCCGAAGAACCTTTCAGGCGCCAGATAGCCCTGATATGGCGGGCCATCGGAGAGCTGATCGAGACCATTTCGAAAAGCGGAAGCAATAAGAATGCAGATACACCGAACGAGGATGTATATGTAAAGGAAAACGAGGTGCGCTCCGCCATCGACAATTCCTACGAGTTCTACCGCAGGATGGCCCACCAGGTGAACCAAAAAGACCACTCGCAATACCAACTAACATTGCTGCGCAAATCGGCCGGACTGGTGGCGGTGAACGTAATAGCAATGGGCGAGGCTATGGAGCATATCGCAGTGCATGACCTGGATGAAGAGCTGCGGGTAAAGGCAGCAACCCTGTTTAGCGCAATGAGGGAAGCGGTGAGCCGGATCTCTGTTTTTGTGATAACGCTGAAGCCTGAAGAGAAACTGCTGGCAGTGTCTCACATCAACCGCCTCAAAAAACTCACCTCGCTGATAGCGGATTACCCGCTACCGGAAAATGAGCAGCAAACGCGGGCGATAAAAAGAATATTACAGCTCACAGGGCGCACCGTGAAGCTAATGGAACATGCTATACAACGGGTAGAGCATATGGGAACGGACAAGCCGGTATACCGTTCTTATTCGTTCCTTAAAACATTATTTGTATTAAAGCCTAAATACCTGGTCGGCAGCCTGCGTGTACTGTTCAACAGCAGTTCCTTCACAACGCGATATGCACTGCGCTCGGCCATTGCAGCAACTATTGCTCTATTCATCTATAAATGGTTCAATGTTGACCATGGATACTGGATGCCATTCAGCGTTATGATCGTGATACAGCCGTACTTTGGCGCTACGTTCAGAAAGGCAATAGACAGGGTTTTAGGCACAGTGCTGGGTGGCATAGCGGGGAGTTTGCTGCTGCACGTACCGGCAGGACTGCATATAAAGGAGGGGATTTTGTTCCTCACTTTTGTATTGATGGTTTACTTCGCAAGGAAGCAATATGCGGTGTCGGCGTTCGTCATTACGCTCAACCTGGTGCTGCTGTTCAATCTTGAAATGGCCTATAATGATTCGCTTATGATCACGAGGGCGATATGCACTGTGGGCGGCGCGCTGCTTGCTGTGGTCGCGGGATTTGCCCTGCTGCCGACATGGGATAAAAAATGGCTGCCATCGCACCTGGCGGATGCGATCTACTTCAACTATGAGTATTTTATCGCCACTTTCTATTCTGATGCTCCCATAGCTAACTGGACGAAGTATAAGCGCAATGTAGAGTCAAAAAACAGTAACGTTTTTGATTCTTTCAACCGGTATATGGAAGAACCGGGCAAGGAAAAGTCGGAAGTGTATTATGACCTGATCACGTGCAATGTGCGCATAACGAGAGATCTCAATAATATCCACCTGGAGCAGGATGAAAAAAAGATGGCACAATCTGGTTCTGCCTCAGCCGCACAGCAGGCAAAGATCAATGAATGCCTGCATATCTTCAATTCCATCCTGAAACAGCTTCCCGACCTGAATCCGGCGATTAAAATGAATATCAGCGCCACACTGGGTGCTGTTACTCCATTTATGCTTGATGAGACACAGATGATCTCTCTTGAAAAGCTAGCCATTGAATTAAAGGCCCTGCAGGATGACCTGGGGAAATAACAGCTAACATAAAACACAAAAATCCAATTGGCAAATTCCCTAAATTGCAGCCATGAATTACCTGGGGCATGCGTTTCTGTCGTTTGGCGACGGAGAGATATTAACGGGGAATATGATAGGCGATCATGTTAAGGGAAAGATCGCACTGGAGGGATATCCGGAGGGCATAAAAAAGGGGATAATGCTGCACAGAAAAATAGATGGTTATACAGACGTTCACCCAGCCACCCAGCGTGCTAAGCTTTTGTTTCGCGAGGAGTATGGATTATATTCCGGCGCTATTATGGACACTCTTTTTGATCATTTCCTGGCGAGCGACCCGAAATACTTCCCGACACAAGACGCGCTCCTTTTGTTCACTCAAAAGGTTTATGAACAACTGGCCGAGCATGAACAATATTTTCCGCTACTTTTCGCTGAATATTTCCCTCACATGAAATCCTATAACTGGCTGCTCGGCTACCGGACATTAAAGGGCATGGAACGATCTTTGAGCGGTTTAGCGAGGAGGGCAAAACATATACCGCCAATTGAAAAAGCTTACGAAATATTTGTAACCAATTATTATCATTTGAACCAGTGCTACTATGAAATAATAGACGATCTCAGCGGATTTGTTAAAATTGAATTGGCCAGTTAAAATAGAAATATTATTTTCCCGATATTGCGATTAGATATGCGTTTTACACCTTCTTATATAGCTATAACTGTTTTATCCTTTTTACTCCTTGCCTGCCATTCTGTATCAGAACCGGCATCTGCCCGTCCAAGTGGTAAATTTCATGAAACACCGATCAAAGCCCCGGTGATCGCGTTGCAGTATGACACTGCCAGCGCCAACAGCAGAAACATAATAGCTCAGCTTGATAATTACTACAGCAAACAGGTAAGAGCGGGGTTCAACGGGAGCGTGCTTGTGGCTAATAAAGGGAAGATCATTTACGAGCGGTATTTCGGATTTGGAAACAGGGAGCACAAAATACCATTGTCTCCCAATTCATCCTGCCAGCTTGCATCGGTTTCGAAGACGTTTACAGGCGCTGCCGTGCTATACCTGTATGAGCATAAATACATAAACCTGGATGAAAAAGTGCAGCAGTATGTGAAGGAATTTCCATACCCAAATATTACAGTAAGAATGCTGCTCAACCACCGTTCCGGCTTGCCCGACTATACGAAGTGGGTGCCTAACTACGACAGGGAATTGTCTATACCTATCACGAACACACAGATGATGGCGATGATGGCTCAACGTAAACCCAGGCTGGAGTCGAAGCCCAATAGCGGATTTAAATACTGTAATACCAACTTCGCGGTGCTAGCTGTGTTGATAGAGCGTGTAACAGAAATGAACTTCGGTTATTTTATGTCGAAGTACATTTTTCAGCCGCTGGGCATGTCACATACTTTTGTCTACAATCCCGCCAGCGGGCTGCCTGCTGCGGCTGCCATCAGCTATGCTTATAACTGGATGCGCGAACCAGATATGTTTGCCGACGGAGTGACCGGAGATAAGGGAATTTACAGTACACCTGAAGATATGTATCGCTGGGATCAGTCGTTTTACCAGAACAAGCTATTGAGCAACGAGACCATAGAACTTGCCTACGGCCCATGTTCCTTTGAGCGGCCCGGCGTAAAAAACTACGGCCTTGGCTGGCGTATGCTATGCTACCCCAACGGCAACAAGGTGATCTATCATAATGGATGGTGGCACGGCAATAACACGTCATTCTACCGCTTTATCAAAGAAAATATGACCATTGTGGTACTGGGAAACAAATTCAACAAGGCTATTTACCACCAGGCGCCGGTTATTTACAGCATCGTAAGAGGATCAGACCTTGAGGATGGGTTTGATACTGAAGAGTAGATAAGCATTTTGGATATGTGAATTCCGGTAATGATCCAATCATACAGTATTACACTTAAGACGTTGCAATGCAACGTCTCTACGCTCCAAAAAATTACCTGATTTTATTGTTCTGCAGTTCCACATTCTCTATCTCATGTGTGTAGCACCATATCAACTAGCTGCAGTTAGTATCTAGTCATAGACATCTCGCCTGTTTCCCACCGAAATCACATCAATAATCAGGACCTTGTCATAGATGTCATAGATAATCCTGTAGTCCCCTTTTCAGAACCTGTAACCTTGTCTGTCTGTTAGTTTTTTACTTCCATGTTGACGTGGATTTTCCGCCAGTTTCCAGAGGACATTGATGATTTTAGCGGCTACAGCGTCTGGCAGTTTGTCTAATTGTTTTTCTGCAGACTTAGAGATCGTAACGATGTATTTAGGCATGTTTCCTGGTGCGTTTTCTGACGTAGTCTTCCAGCAAAATGCTCTTTTCGTTTTTCGCCTTTACTTCATCATATATCCGGATATCTTCAAGTTCTTCGATCTTATCTAACATACTTTCGTAGTCCTTGACAGGCAATATAACCGAAACCCGTTTCCCGCTCCCATCCACTATATATTGAGCATGCACCATACAAATAGTCTTTCCATAAAATTAAACAAAAAAAATAAAACATACTACTCCATTCTCAATTCCAACAGCGCCACATTCTCTATGTGGTGTGTGTGCGGGAACATATCTACCGGCTGCAGTTTTGTGATCACATAGGCTTCGTCCAGCAATTGCAGGTCGCGGGCCTGGGTGGCGGGGTTGCAGCTTACATAGACAACTTTGGGTGCACGCATTTTTAGTATCTGTTGTATCAGTTTGGGTGTCATGCCTGCGCGGGGAGGATCGGTGATGATCACATCAGGGCGGCCATGCTCTTCGAAGAATGCATCGGTGCAAATCTTCTCCACATCGCCCGCGTAGAATTTACAATGATCGAGACCGTTCAATGCAGCATTTTCATAGGCATCCTTAATCGCTTCTTCCACTACTTCAATACCGATCACCTTTTTTGCGCCGGCCGAGCAAAAGATACCGATGCTGCCGGTACCGCAATAGAGATCGTACAATGTCTCCTCGCCGGTAAGCCCGGCAAATTCACGTGTTACGCGATAGAGGGCTTCGGCCTGGTAGGTATTGGTCTGGAAGAAAGATTTAGGGGATATTTTAAAACGGAAGTTTTCGAGCTTCTCTTCAATCCAGGACTTGCCATCATAGCAGATCACGTCCTGATCGTAAATGGTGTCGTTCATCTTTCCGTTGAGGGTATAGTTCAGCGAGGTGATGCCGGGCACGTTTGCTTTTATGTGCTCCAGCAGGCCCAGCCTGTTCGGTTCATCTTCGTGGTGCATCACCAGGTTTATGAGTACTTCCCCGGTTGTGGCTACGCGGATGATCACATTCCGCAGCCAGCCATACTGGGCCCTGAAGTCATAATAAGGCAGGTTATGAGCCTGCGTATATTCCCGGACTACGGTAAGTAAAGTATTGGTCGGCTCGGGCTGCAGGTAGCAGGTGTGTATCTCCACTACTTTATCAAAGAGGCCGGGAGCATGGAATCCCAGTGCAGGCTGCTGCGTTATTTTCTCTTCGCGCTGGGTGATCTCTTCAAAGGTAAGGTAGCGGCTGGTAGAGAACGTGAATTCAAGTTTGTTGCGGTAATAGCGCTCATGCGGACTGCCTATTATTGTTTGCAGCTCCGGAAGAGCTACCTGGCCGATCCTTGCTAATTGATCAGCTACCTGCTGCTGCTTGTATACAAGTTGCTGCACATAGGGAAGCATCTGCCATTTGCAACCGCCGCATACGCCAAAATGCTGGCAGAATGGCTCGATGCGCTGTGGAGATGGCTGCACCAGGCGCAGCACCCTCCCCGCCATCCAACTGGTTTTATCTTTAGTGATGCCAACATCCACTATATCCCCAGGTATTGCATTGTCTACAAACAGTACTTTGCCACCTTCCAGGCGTGCAATGCTTTTCCCTTCGGCCGCATACGACTCTATCAATACATCCGTTAGCGGCCCTTGTTTCTTCTTTTTCCGTGACAAATTATTATGGGTATTATTAGATTGAATGGCCAAAGATAGTACTTGCGGTATTTATAGCGGTTGCGAAAAAACGCTTCCCTTTTTGCGGGCTACGCAACTATTTTGCGGTCTGCTGCATTTATCATACAAGCATTTAACAATTTTCGTAGCAATGGAACGAAATAAAAGGAGTTATTTTATATACAAAAATGGCCTGCGGCCAATAAAATAAGCATTTGAAAATAGCCCTGAACAGTCTTGACGAGGCCTCGCTGGTGAAAAGTTGCAAAGATAACAACCCGGCTGGCCAGAAAGCGCTCTACGACAAATATGTGGAAGCGATGATGATACTGTGCCTGCGGTATGTGACCGATCATGAAGATGCGAAGGAGGTATTGATGGATGGGTTCCTCAATTGTTTTAAGCACATCGGTGGCTTTACCCACCTGGGGGAAGGAAGCCTGAGGGCGTGGCTTAAAAAAATAATGGTGAACCAATGCCTGATGCACCTGAGAAAACGCCGCCCTTTCCTGGCAAGCGGAAAGGAGATAGAACAATATGACAACCGGGAGAGCGGAGAGAATGTGTTTGACCAGATGAACGCAAAAGAGATCATGGTGATGATACATACACTGCCGGATGGGTACCGGACGATATTCAACCTGTATTTTTTTGAGGGGATGAATCATAAGGAGATCAGTGAACTGCTGGGGATATCGGAGGGCACATCAAAGTCGCAATTGCACAGGGCGCGCGCTACACTACAGGAGAAGATTTTGCAAAACAAACCAGCATATTTATGAGACGTGATTTTGAAAAGATAAGTGAACGGATGGAGCTGGCATCGCTTAAAGAACTGATGCCTGATTTCGACAAAGAGGCCGAGTGGGCGCGTTTATCCGCAAAGTTGCAAGGACCGAAACAAGGGGCCAGCATACCGAGGTGGTATTATGCAGCAGCTATACTGTTGCTGCTGGCGGGCTGCATCTGGTTTATGCTGCCCACCGCCGCACGGGACCCCGGCGACCAACAAACGATAACCCGGTACAGCAACCCGCCTGTACAATCAAGTGAAATAGTATCACCGGCAGATACATCCGCGGCTAAGCAAGAGGTTGTAAGAAGCGATAAACAGGCCATTGATACTAACGCAAAAAACAAAAATATCGCAGCGGCTAAGAAACATAAGACGGGAGGTAAGGAACAAAACGTGGTGAGCAGCTATACCGCGAAGGACTTTATTTGCAACGGCACCCCCTGCCCCATACAGATATGTATCAACCAAACGGTGCACTGCCCGCACGTGGAACCTGCGACGATCTCGTCCTGCAGCACGCTGGAACCGGACCAGTCCGGGCAACTGCGGTATAAGGCGCATGATAAAATTGCCAAGAACTGCTCGCTCACGATCAATGAAATAGAGATAAGGAGCATTGCTACCGGGGAGACCATTTTGCTCAATACCAATTCAACACCCTCCACGGCACAGGAAGTATTCAGCTATATTACCGGTCAAAAAAAAGGTGATATATTGGCAGGAATGTTTCATTCAGATTGCAATCATAAAACAAGACAACATGGTATCCGGCTCACCAATAGCTTTGGCGACCTGATCATACAGTAATGGATCATTTAATTTCATCATTAACCCATAACAATACGAGATCATGAAAAAAGTTATCATCGCCATTCTTTGCCTTACCATAAGTGGCATAGCCGCAAAGGCACAGGAAAGTAAACCGGCCACAGCGCCGCAATCGACAACACCAGTGGTGGATCCGGATGCGGGCAAGTTCGAATTCAAAGAAGAAACACACGACTATGGCGAGGTGCCGGAAGGACCCGCTGCAGAGTTTGACTTTATGTTTAAGAATACAGGCAAAAAACCGATCGTGATCACCGAAGCGCACGGATCGTGTGGATGCACGGTGCCGGAATGGCCACATCAACCGATAACGCCCGGCAGTACCAGCATAATACATGTAAAATATAATACAACAGGACGACCGGGGCCGATCTTCAAAGACGTTATCATCAACTCAAATGCACAGCAATCGCCGATGATCCTGCATATAAGAGGAACGGTGAAGCCTAAGCCGGCCGAAGAAAAGAAACCGACGGAAACACCAGCGAAGAAATAGCATTGGGTGGCACCCGGGAAAGCAGTATGTTTCCTAATGCGCTATGCATTATGAAATGTTTGACTGAATCTAAAAAAATTGTGAATTTTAATTTGGGGACCCGGTATTTTGAAAGCAAAGATGAATTTATAGTTTATTTTTGAAGCGCTCAACCAACTTATATATTAATACTGCCGTCTTTAAAGCGGAATAACTAAAAACTAATTACGAAGTATGAAGCATTTGAAACTAGTCGCATTGTTACTGCTTATGATCATGGGACACCAGTCATTTGGCAAGGATGGATATCATATCCATTTAAAAATGCCCGGTGTAAAAGACTCCTTAGTATTTCTTGCACACTACTATGGTGTAAACAGGCCTAAAATATTCAAGACCGACTCAGCGCGATTTAAGAATGGAGAAGCGGACCTTAAAAGCAACGATCCTGAATTTGTAGGCGGCATATACATTTTGTTTTTATCTGACTATAAGACCAACTTTGAAGTGCTGATGAACAAAGGCGATGATATGACCATAACCGCGCCTGTAAATGATCTGCCCGATGGACTGAAATTCACTAACTCACCTGAGAACACACGTTTTGAAGACTACGTAAAGTACCTGAAGAGCTACGGCGCAAAGGAAGAAGGCTTCAAGAAGGAACTGGCCGCTGCAAAAACCAAGGACGATACTGCAGACATACGCAAAAGGGCTGTAGCCTCATCAAAAGAGCTCAATAAGTTCAGGCGCGACTACCAGGCCAAATATCCCGGCACATTGCTGGCTAAGATATTTAAAGCGATAGAGGTACCTGAAATACCTGAAGGCGAACATTTGCTGGAAGATGGTAAGACGAAGGATTCAACTTTTAATTACCGTTACTACAAGAAACATTTCTGGGATGGTTTTGACTTCCAGGATGACCGCCTTATATACACGCCCCTGTATGACGGCAAGCTTGAGGAATATTTCAGCAAGCTGGTGCTCCCATGGACAGACAGCCTGGAAAAAGAAGCGGATGTGCTGCTGAAAAAAGCCAAAGGCTCTAAAGATGTATTCCATTACACACTGTGGTGGATAACCAAGTATATCGAGGATAGCAAGGTAATGGGCATTGATGAAGCATTCGTGTACCTGGTAGAGAATTATTACATGAAGGGCGATGCCTTCTGGCTCACCAATGACGAACTTTCCAAGTTCATAGACCGCGCTCAGAAAATAGCCCCGAACGTTATTGGCAACCTTTCTCCTGAAGTGAAGTTGCCGAATGTGACGACGAAGAAGGAAGAGAGTATGCACGGCCTGAAAGCAAAATATACGTTACTCATATTCTACTCGCCAACATGTGGTCACTGCCAACATGAGATGCCGAAGCTAGACTCTGCTTACAAGGCTTCGCTGAAGGCAAAGGGGGTAAAAATATTCACTGTTGCTACGGAAGGTACCGATACTGCTATCAATGATTTCATTAAGAAGTATAATATGCAGGAATGGACAAACACCTGGGACCCTGGCCACACCAGCGACTTCCACAATAAATTTGACGTGTACAGCACCCCTACTATCTACCTGATGGATGAAAAGAAGATCATAAAGGGTAAAAGGCTGGACCATAGCAATGTTGGCGGTCTTATAGACATGATCGAAAAGAAAATTAAAGCAGACAAGGAAAAAGAAGCGAAGGACAAAGGAAGCGGAGCGAAGTAGCGCCTGCCAAAATTGAATTCATATAGCCTCAAGCAATTGGGGCTATTTTTTTGATTTAGTCCTTGCCCATTTTGCCATCCTGGTTAGTTCCAGCTCCTCGTTTTTCAAACGGCTAATTCGTTTTATTCCACTTAGACTTTAAAAGTGCACTACTCGAGTAATTGAATTACGTGAGATTTCTTTGCCACGGCCAGCGCACGTAGCTAAACATCGTGGCGCGCAATGGGGTGTCCTTGGTGCAGTTTTAAAGTACAAATGCGTGGGATACAAGGGCACTTCCTTAATTTTTTTTCAAGGCCGCAAAACGGGGGTACATTATGTCTTATACCGATTCTCATTGTTCAATTGGTTTAAAGTTGTGCGGAAAAAAACGGGGTTTTGGGGGCATAAAAACTTCACTTAATTTGATAATCAATGACTTGTGATACCCCGTGCATGCCCCATCTGTGCCCCATTCATGCCCCAAAATGCCCCATTTCAGTTTGCAATTTTCAGTCTGCCTCGTCCAGAAATAGGTAATACCTGGTTAGATAATCCTGTTTTTTGTTTACTCAGTGTTTAGCAGTGAACCGCAAAACGCACGATGGTCACAAAACCATAATGTCGCCAATTGGGAGTGTAAATTTCCCTTTGGTGGCTCACCCGCAGCCGCTAAAAACGGCTTTGGCGGGAACAAAGTTCATGCAGAAAAACGGAAGAAAAAAAATGAAGTTTTATGATATCGCGTATTGTGCAGATCATATACCGCAGGCGGGATATGATGTAATTTTTTTTCGAGGTAAGAGGTTGATAGTGTCGGGGATTACACGTTATGAATACCTTGGAAAAATAAGAAATGTGCTTTGGGGGTGGAAATGTGGGTTTGGCAGCAAACACTACAGGTGATTGTTATATGTTGTGTCGTTGCATGCGCTGTACTTATTAAATGGCGTTGCAAACGCCGCTCCGCCGGATCCTCGTTGCAAACGAGGACCAGTAAGGACCAGTGGTGGAGGGAGGTGTTAAGCAATTCAGCTTCTGTTACCTGATCATGCGTACCGGGCAGACAAGTTGCCGCCGAGTCCTTGGATCAACCTTCGCTGAGGCTACGGCAGATGGAAAAGGTATAGGCTCTGCGGGGATGCCGGAACAACCGCAATCTGAAGATTGCGTCCCCAAGTTCGTTGTCGAATGGGACGCCCAACGATCATGTTTTGTTATCTCTCATTTTCTGAAACATTCCTTCAAAACGGGGTGCATTTCAAATATTCGCACTAAATCCCACATTAAACCCCGTTGGGGTTGGCACTTTTTCGGTCATTTTACCACCGGCTCCACCGGTGGCTATTCACATTGAAGCCCGTTTGGCTTCTTTTCACGCGAATATTTATCATTATTTATACGCTAAGATTTGAATGCCCCCTTCAAAACCATTTGAAACCAAGGCTGTAAAAAAAATGTTATAAAACAAATTAACGCCGGTGCGATTGGGATACACGGATTTTATGCTTTATTTTTGGCCAAATACCCTCTCCGGCAGCTACCGGCATCGGGTTTTATTTTCGCCATTGGCGGAGCTTATCTGAATAAAATGAAACGAATAATATTTATCGCCTTGCTGGTGCTTGGCGTTGTAAACCTATCTGCTGCTACAGAGGGATACCATATCCGCTTAAAAATCCCTGATGTAAAAGATACTATGGTGTATCTGGTCCATTATTATGGAAAAACACTGCCTACTATTTACAAAAAAGATTCGGCGCGCATAGACAAGAACGGCAACGCTGTTTTTAACTCAAATGATCCGGCTTTTGTTGGTGGTATTTACATGATGCTGCTATCCGGCCGCAATACTTATTTCGAGTTCCTGCTTAATAAGGGCGATGATCTAACAATCACCGCAGATGTTAAAAAGCTGCCCGAAGGCATCACCTTTAAGAACTCGCCCGAAAATGACCGTTTCCAGCAATACGTGACCTTCCTGAAAGGATATGGCACGGCGCAACAGGAATTGCAAAAAGCATTTAAGGAGGCAAAGACAAGAAAAGACAGTACAGACCTGCGTAGTAAGGCTGCTTCGAGCTCAAAGGACCTGAGCAATTATCGTCGCGACTATGCAAAGAAGTATCCTAATACGCTGCTTGCCAACATATTTAATGCGCTACAGGTGCCGCAGGTGCCGGAAGGCGCTCATTTCCTTGCCGATGGAACCACGCGGGATTCAAATTTCGCATACAGTTATTATAAGTCGCACTTCTGGGATGATTTTAATTTCCAGGATGACCGGCTAATACATACGCCTATCTATGACGCCAAGCTGGACGAGTATGTGAACAAGCTGGTTTATCCGTGGCCGGACAGCCTGAAAAAAGAAAGTGATTATCTGCTCGGGAAAGCGAAGGGCACCCGTGAAATGTTCAAATACACACTTTGGTGGCTGACCCGCTATGTGGAGAACAGCAAGGTAATGGGCATTGATGAAGTATTTGTGTACCTGGTAGAGAACTACTACATGAAGGGCGATGCTTTCTGGCTGAGCAACGATGACCTGCAAAAATATATAGACAGGGCTATGAAAATTGCCCCAAACGTGATCGGCAACCTGGCCCCGGAAGTAAAGACGATAAACCTTGCCACGCAAAAAGAAGAAAGCCTTTTCGGCCAGAACGGTAAGTATACTTTGCTTGTTTTCTATTCTCCGACATGCGGGCATTGCCAGCATGAGCTGCCTGGTATCGACTCCGTTTACAAAGCGGTGCTGAAGAAGAAAGGATTGAAGATATTCACCGTGGCTACAGAAGGCAGCGAACAGGCTATTAATGAGTTTATTACCAAGAACAAGCTGGAAGAATGGACGAACACCTGGGACCCCAACCATTCGGGTGACTGGCGCGGAAAATATGATGTTTATAGCACACCTACTATATATTTGCTGGACGAAAAGAAAATAATAAAAGGAAAAAGGATAGACCATACCACATTGGCCGGCCTGATGGATATATTGGAAAGGGCGGCAAAAAACAAAGCTGATAAAAAAACGAAATCATAATAATAAAAATCACACAAAATGCGAAAGCTGGTTTTAACGTGCATTGCTTCGGGTATCTGTATTGCATCGGGATACGCGCAATCTTTATTTACTTACGGCCCTCATTCAGTAACTAAGGAAGAATTTTTACGGGTTTACAAAAAGAACAGCATCAATAAAAAGCCCGACATGTCTGACACTGCGCTCAGGAGCTACCTGGATCTTTACGCATTGTTCCGGATGAAGGTTACCGAAGCGGACAAACAAAAACTGGACACAGTTCCAACCATCGATCATGAGCTGGACAGCTACCGCAAACAACTGGCGAAAAACTACCTGACCGATGAGCAGGTAACCAACAAGATGATACATGAGGCATATGACCGCATGAAGGAAGACCTGCATGTGCAGCATATACTCATAACCTGCACACCCGGCAGCGATACCAGTATTGCCTACAGGAAAATAGACAGTATCTATCACCTTATAGAAAGCAAGAAAGCTGATTTTGAAACATTGGCAAAGCAGTTTTCAGATGATAAGGGATCAAAAGATAATGGTGGCGACCTGGGCTATTTTACAGCCTTGCAAACTGTATACCCATTTGAAAATATGGCGTATGCTACCCCGGTAGGGAAAGTATCGAAGCCTTTCAAAACACAGTTTGGCTACCATATACTTAAAGTGCTTGACAAGCGACCAGACCGCGGCCAGGTAAAGGTGGCCCAGATCATGATCGGTGTATCGAAAGCCAGGGGCGAAGAAGGCGTAACGGCGGGGCGCAATCGTGCTGACAGCGTGGTTGCAATGCTGAAAAACGGGGCTCCGTTTGAAGAAATGGTGAAGAAGTACTCAGATGATAAATATACGGTTAACGATGGAGGTGTGATGAAGCCTTTTGGTGCAGGCCATATGGTAATGGCGTTTGAAAACGCTGCTTTTGCGCTAAAGAAACCGGGCGAAATATCGGCCCCTGTGAAGACAGACTATGGGTTCCATATCATCAAGTTGCTGGCAAAATACCCGGTGCAGCCATATGATACGCTGTACCCTACCCTGAAACATAAGGTAGAAAATGACTCGCGCGCACAAACGGCAAGGGATCAGTTCTTCAACAAAATCAAGGAGAAGAACGGGTATAAGGAATATACCGAAAACGTAGCCGAGATAACCGCCAAGCTGATGGCGGTACCGGACACGGGGAAAGGAGCAAAGACCTTCAAGGCTGAAGATTATAAGTTCATGACCAAGCCTGTGTTTACGCTGGCAGGTAAAAATTATCTCCAGAATGACTTCGTGAAATTTGCGGAAGGTCTAACTCGCGGCAAACTTAACGGACCGAAAAATGCAGTTATCCGGGATGCGTTCAGCATGTACGTGAATAATGTAGTAAATGACTTCGAGGAGCATAAACTGGTAGAGGAAAATCCTGAGTTCAAAAACCTGATGGAAGAATATCGTGATGGTATCATGCTTTTTGAACTGATGGACCGCAATGTATGGAGTAAGGCAGCCAAGGACTCTGCAGGTCTTAAAGCGTTTTACGAGAGCCATAACAGCAAGTATAACTGGGAGCCCGGCTTTGAAGGAGCTGTATACAAATTCAAAGACAAAGCCACCTTTGACACCGGCATGCTGATGCTAAGGGGCGGTAAAGTAACGGACGAAGAAATGGTTAAAGCGATCAATACGTCGTCAAGGCCTGATGGAGTGAGCATACAACGCGGACGCTATGAGTTCTCCCGCTTCAAGGACGCCAGCCAGGCCGAGCTGGAAAAGGACAGAATTAAGGTGATCTCCAGCACTAATTCGCAATTCTCGGTGGTGGTGGCAAAGCAGATATTCACCACATCTACCCGGAAAACCCTTGATGAAGCGCGTGGCTATGTAGTGGCCGAATACCAGGACTACCTTGAAAAACAATGGAATGAAAAAATGCGCCGTGAATACCCGGTAAAGGTGAATGAAACGGTGTTTAAGGGAATGAGCGCTAAAAAATAATATTTGGGTACGAGCGTAAGTAAAGGGTTCCGGAAACGGG
>CANJQU010000042.1 GCA_947476485.1 Chitinophagaceae bacterium | reverse complement strand
GCCGTGCAGCCGGAACCCAGCGAATAAGTAATAATAACAGTACCCGGAGATACGCCAGTCACAACACCGCTGCCGGTAACAACGGTAGCAATAGCCGTATTACCACTGCTCCACGTCCCCACACCCGTAATATCACTCAAACTCGTAGAAGTGCCAACACAAATATTTTTATTTCCAGTGATCGGTGCCGGCGAAGGCGTGAAATTAACGGTGCTTCTGCTCGTGGCCGTACAGCCGCTGCTGGTAGCCGTTACCGTATAGGTTATTGATCCTGTAGTTGAGATACTCGGCGGATGAACATACAATGTATCATAAGCCGAACCGGATACATAAGGAACTGTTGCGCCAGGGTTGGTAAACAGGTTGGTTACCGGCGCCCAGGTAGGGATGACCACCGAAGGTATGCCCGTGATCAGCACATTGTCCACCGCCCAGTAGTAACCCCAGTGACAATAATAATAATATCGTATCCTTAGATTCGGCTGACCTAAGTAAGCATTCAGGGAAAATGTCTGGGCTACAAACCCGGTCATCGTGCCGATGCTCGGGCCTGCATAGTTCTGTATAGTCGTCCAGGAACCTCCGCCATCTGTAGATATATCCAGGTTTACATTGAAGTCCCCCGCAGGCCAGTAGGCATAAGCATGCTGAAAGGTAAGGGTTGCCCCTGCATAAGCAACGAGCGAAAATACCGGAGACACCAGCCTTGTCGAAGTAAATGAGGCAGACCCGGAAGTATCCGCATTAGACATAGCAAAGGAGCTGTTATCCGGAGAGTGATACAGGCCTTGTTCATTTATATAGCCATCACCGCATACCTTCCATTCTCCGCCGGCAACCATTCCGCTGCTGCCGGTATTATCTATGGTCCATCCTCCAAGCCCTGAGTTAAACGTCTGCGACAAAACCGTAGTGGGCGCAGGCGTGCCTGTGGCTGTGATTGTGGCAACGCCACCGCTGCATAAGGTAGTTAACGTTGGTGTGAGTACCGGCGCAAGCGGAGGATTGTTGATCGTGATCGTAGCAGAGGCTGGGCATCCTGCCGCGAAATAAGTAATGATCGCTGTCCCTACGGATACTCCGGTCACATTACCTGATCCGTCTATCCCGGCCACAGCAATGTTAGAGCTGCTCCATGTGCCGGATGGTGTGGCATCGCTCAATCTTGCTGTGCCGCCAACACAGGTAGACGTCGTGCCTGTTATCGGCAGCGGGGCAGGATGCACCACCATCGTTATTGTATTCGATGTTGCGGTCGAACCGGTGATACAGGTGCCGCTCGCAGTCATGATACAATATATGGTATTTCCATTGGCCAGGCTGCTGTTGGCATAACTGGCGCCCGTCGCAACGCTCGTACCATTCAGATACCATTGATACGCCGGTGTGGTACCCCCATTTACCGGAGTGGGGGTAAATACTGTATTTGCCCCTGCACATATTATGCCCGCCGGCGACGCAGCTATCGTTACTGACGGTGTAAGCGGCGCCGACAACGACAGGGTGCCGAAATTCGGTGTACCCGCACCAGGTATAATGCCGGCGATAGTACCACCGGTGAGCGACGTACATAAAATATTTCCTGCTGCCGACGATGTGGACGTCGCTTGCACTTTCAGCCCCGTTATCGTTACCTGGTCCGAACCATTTATGTTGTTTACAGCTATGTTGATAGTTAACGTTGTGCTCGTAATGCTGCCCGTAACAGATGTTACATTGGAGCCCGTAGTATAACCAAAAACCGGAGGTGAAGCTGTGTTGAATTGCCAGCCGGCAGGAGCGGTAAGTACGACGACATCGGTACCAGGCCCGAAAATATCAGCATTATTACCCTCCGTAATTGACATCGTTCCCAACGTAGTAAAGGCAGGCGCACTGCCACCTACGGCCTTGCTGCTGCAAATGTTGGTGCCGCCGCCCGCAGGTGTTACCGTCACAGCGGCATATCCCGGCGTACCAAAACAACAAAGGATAACGATAAAGGTCTTTATAGTTGTAATACGACCATCCTTACCTGCGATCAAAGTAAAAAGTGAACGTAAAAAAAATGCTCCCATGAATTAATTTATTATACCCGTGCACTTGCTATTGCCGGGACCATTACCACATACGCTTTTCTACCGCCATAAAGATAGCAAATTAAGTAATACGATCACAACATGCACCATTATAATATATAAGCAAATATTCAGCCAGAATTTGAAATGGAATATTCTTCTGCAATACAAAATGTCCACACAACAGCACCCTCTTGTAGTGAACTCAGTCGAACGATTGGGTTGCCGCGTGCCCGCAGGTTATTTTCAGATAATACAGAGTGCTCCGACAGGGCTTAGGTTGCGCTAAATAAGGCCCTACTCTTCAGCATACGCCAGCGACCTCCCAAAAGTCTCAGATAGCAGCGATGCAGACAATATCGCCAATCCCCATACAATAAATCCCGTTGCGATGAGGCCACCGGTTAGGTGCGTATGAAATAAGCGTTCAAGGAACTGGTGCAGCGGTATCAGCAGCACCAGCGCGCCGCGCATAAAATTGGTAACCGTTGCTGTCACCGTAACCCGCAGATTGGTACCGAAATGCTCTGCGGTAGCAGTAACAAAAACAGATAGATACCCGCAGCCCAAACCCATAAAGAATGAGGTGATGCTCAGTTGCTGACTATTATCTATCCTGATGAAATGATATACGGTAGACAGCACCCCAAGCGCCATAAACATAAGAAGAATCTTTTTTCTGCTCCTGAACAACTGGCTGAGTATCCCGCTCAGCAGATCACCACTGCATATACCCACCTGGAACAAAATAAAACAAGTGGAAAGCTTAAGCCCCTCTATGTTATACATCTTAGCTATCTCCGGCGACAGTGTAATAAGCAGGCCGACACTATACCAGATCGGCACACCCATAAGTATGCACCCAAAGTACTTCAAGGCTCTTCTCCGGGATGAGAACAAGAGCAACAGCGATCCACGCCTTTCATTGCCGGCCTTAGCTGCCACGAACATCGACGACTCGAACGACCTCAGACGAAGGATCAGCAAAATGCCACCCGCTGCACCCGCTGCAAGAAATGCTTGCCGCCACGGCAAAAAATCACCGATCAGCCCTGCTGTTACTGCGCCCAGTGCCCCCAGCGTAGCCACAAGTATTGTCCCGTATCCACGTTTTTCAACGGACATGCTCTCAGATACCAGTGTGATACCCGAACCGAGTTCCCCTGCCAGCCCCACCCCTGCAAGAAAACGAATGACCGCATAAGTATTGACATCCTGTACAAACGCATTAGCAAAATTGGCGAGTGAATAAAGTAGTATGGAGCCGTACAATACCGTAACCCTGCCCTTCTTATCTCCGATCACCCCGGTAATTACCCCTCCTACCATCATCCCCGCCATCTGGATGGAAAGCAGTCGCTCCCCTGTCCCCGTTAGCTCACTACCTGACAAACCAAGATCCTTTAACGAAGGAATACGATAAACATTGAACAGGAACAGATCAAAGGCATCAATAAAGAATCCGATCCCCGCCACAAGCACGGCAATGTTAAATGGTGAGTGGTATATTTTGCTCTTGTTCAAAATTGATTCCTTCTAAAAAAAGTTGATAGATATGAGCGCGCCACACACTGCTTTTCATCTGGGGTCGTTGGCTCACACCTTGTACATGACTCATTATACTCCACACGCTCCGAGCGATAGCCAAATGTGAGTTCCCCCAAAGTTGAGATCATAAACCTCAGCCAAATGCTTGACGCCTCTTTACGGGGAGGGACAGAGGCCTACTCCTTCACAAATCTCCCGGCTTCTCTTCCATTAAGCCTTACAAAATAAACTCCGGCTGGCAAAGACGACACATCTGCCTGCACATCATCTGCGTTGCACTCATGACTATACACCACCTTCCCCAGCGGATTACAGATAACTACACTCGTGATCTTGTATGCTGCTGATATACTGATAGCGCCATTGCCAGGATTGGGGAATATCCTGATGCTATTGGCCGCAGAGCTTGCAATGTTTTTCACGCCTGCAACCATATTATACTTCATTACTGTTACCTGTCCTGTAGATGCCATACTGTCCCTGTCCGCATACGATACATAAATGCCCCCGTTGGGGGCTATGGCCATTGAAACGTATGCCGCACTCCGCGTTGAGAAACCACCACCACCCACATCCACCCAGTTGCTGCCATCAAACCTCATCACAGTAGCTTTCTGGCCACCAAAGTAATCTTCATAGGCCACGTAGGGGCGCCTGCCATCAGCAGCGTCGCTTATTGCCAGTGAGAGCCAGAAAGCAGTACGACCCGAAAAGCTCCGCTCACCTACAGTCACCCAATCTGTTCCGTTAAATTTCTTCACGGTTACTCCGCCAGTACCAAAGTCATAATCCGAATAAGCTGTATAAAGTGTATCACCGTTTCCAATTGCAATGTTTACAAAATCGCCTCCATGCCCGGAGAAACCGGCAGCGCCAACAGTTTCCCAGTCAACACCATTGAACTTCTTTACGACTGTCGAGTAATTTACGCCGGTGTCGTTATATATAACATACGGCACACCGGTACTTGTTAAAGCAATAGCAGTACGGTACGCAAGGCCAACCGAAAATCCGCCACCGCCTACAGGTATCCAGTTGCTGCCATCAAATCTCACTACATGTATCTTACCGCTGTCACTCATGTCAGAATAGGCCAAATAAGGAGTCCCGGCTTCATCAATGGCAATTGTAGTAAAATGAGCCTCGCCATCCGAAAATCCGACGCTGCCTACAGGCGCCCAGGCACTGCCATCATACTTCATCACAGTTGCTTTACCGCCATTCCCAAAGTCTGTATAACAAACATAGGGCACTTCGGCATTACTGATGGCTACCCTGATAAAATCAGCCTCTCCCGCCGAGAATGAAGGGTTGCCTACGTTTACCCATGCACTGCCATTGTATTTCATCACAGTTGCCGAAAAACCGTTTAACGAATCTTCATATGCCACATAAGGCACGCCACCGATATCAATAGCCATAGACGTCATCCATGCCCTTCCGGTAGTAAATCGTTCAGTGCCCACGCTTGTCCATTGGGCACTTGCGCTTGAGGCAGAAAATACGCCGCAGCAAAAGCAAATTAATTGGGCTGCACTTCTGCAAATTCGGGTCATAAGGTGATTTTCAACCAAAGATAATTATTTTCCTTAGCGCGCTGTGCGCACTCGCGCAATGCACGCAATACAGGTCCCTTTTGCAGTTTGGGCTCAAAAGCTAAAATACCTGAAAATGATTCCAGAAGGAATTGTGTACGACCTGAAAAACCACACATTTCGGACCGACCGGGTAAATGTGATTTTAATGCTTATGGCGCAACCGGCAAACAATGCAGGGGCAAAAGTAAAGGAACAAACAAATGCTTTAATGTTTAGCCTTTCTGCGGGCTGTAAGGGACAACTTTCGAACTATTTTATTGAGGATATGAGGGCAATAATTGCAGTCTTTCGGAGGGAAATAGATAACTTTATGGTATGAGAATTGCGACTCAAAGAATTCTATTAATAATCGCTGTTGTGATTTCCGAACATTCACTTGCTCAGGATGCGGAAACTCTTAATAAGAAGTCTAAGGAGTTTCTCATAAATCGCGATGTCAAGAACGCTATTCCACTTTTAAAACAAGCGGCAGAATTAGGCAGTGCTGAAGCTCAGTATAACTTAGGCTATTGCTATCAGCAAGGGAGTGAAGTAAGTCAAAATGATAGTGTAGCTAATACGTGGCTTATTAAATCAGCCGAGCAAGGATATAAAGATGCCCAATTTAAAATGGCATATAGCTATGCTGTCGGAAGGGGTATAAAACAGGATAATAAACAAGCTTTTTATTGGGCTTTGCAATGTGCTAAACAAAAAGATCCGGATTGCATGTTTAATGTAATTGGTTGTTATCGAGAAGGCATGGGTGTGAATAAAAATTCAGATTCTATGCTTACCTGGGCAATACGTTTGGGTTCGTTAGAGGACTTAGAAGATTTAAAACAAAGTGCTAACATAACAGCCGCACGACTTAACCTTGCGAAAATGTACCGAGATGGCGATAAAGTTCCCGTTGACTTAACTAAAAGTTATATGTGGTATTTGATTTATAACGAAAGTAAAAGAGATTTCTCCATATTGGAACAACAGACACAAATTGATGCAATAAAAGAACTTGAAACAAAGTTGACAGCGTCAAGCCGGCAATTAGCAAAAGAAAACGCAGAAAAACTTTTAAAGCGTGTCTTAAAAAACTTCAGTAATTTGTATATACAAGCTTTTTAGTACGGAACATTTCGAACGACAAAACCCGCGCCAAGCGCGGGTTTTACATTTTTGCGGAGAGACAGGGATTCGAACCCTGGATACCCTTTGACAGATATACACACTTTCCAGGCGTGCCTCTTCAACCACTCGAGCATCTCTCCGGTTTAGCCATAGAAGGCCTGGTTGAGGGCTGCAAAGGTAATCATTCTATCCGGTAGGGGAAATTTTTTTCAATATTATGTATCGATCGGGAACTCACTCAGACTGGACTAGCGAATTTATTCATATTTGCATCAAATATTCTATCTTTATTTTCATTGACAACTAACTAAAAAATCATATCCAATGAGCCAGAATCCGGTTGTACATTTTGAGATGGGTTACTTCGACCGCGACCGTATGAAGAAGTTTTACGAAACGACTTTCGGCTGGGGACTACAGCAAATGGGCGCCGAGATGGGCAACTACGTTGTGGCCCATACTACTGAGACCGATGAAAAAGGCATGATAAAGACGCCCGGTGCCATCAATGGCGGCTTTTATCAGAAGAGCGATAGTCCATTGTCACATGCGCCCTCAATTGTCATTTCTGTTCCTGACATAAAAGCTGCTATGAAAGCCATAGAAGCTGGTGGGGGCAAAATTCTTGGTGCTATGGACGAGTCGGGTAATGCCAGTATGGAACCAATGGCGATTCCCGGTGTAGGACTCTGGATATCATTCCAGGACCCGAAAGGCAATCGCGTAAGCATTTTGCAGCCGGCAGTTGGGAGTTAAAGAATAATACTACCCTACGCTGACTAATAACTTATATTTTTCAGGTAAAAGCTATACGCCGAAACAGGCGGACGAGGATATATTGTCTTTCAGATAAAAACCTAACCGATGAACATGATCAGCAAGGCAATTGCCATAACTTCAGTGTGCATCGCGCCTGCGTTATGTGCGCATTCGCAGGAACCTGTAAAAACCGACCATCGTAATGAAAAGACAGATACTGCACATGAAAGATTGGTTCGGGATATAAGGGCAGTGGAAAGGCAGATGAAAGAATTGACAGAACTATATAGCGGTCGCACCGCGGATGGGCCCGCCGTAAAAGTTGGCGATAAGAAGGACGGCAATATCATATTTTGGGTAGATGGCACCGGCAAGCATGGGCTGATAGTATATCCAAAAGATCTTGGCATCATGAATTGGGACGAAGGAGAACAGGCATGTAAAAAACTGGGGGAAGGATGGCGCATGCCTACTAAAGACGAACTGGACAAACTGTATAAAGCCAATAAAGACCTGAATATTTTATCGAGCTACTTTCTCTTTCATAGTTCCACCACGGAAGGTGTAGGCGTGGTGTGGTGCCAATCGCTCCGTAGTGGCAATCAGAAGACAGGCTATAAGACTGGTACAGCATCCACCTGCGCCGTGCGCACCTTTTGAGTGATAATATTTGAGTAAGAAATCGTAAGACAGTCAATTGTTATATTGATTCCGAAAGTGAACCCGGTTGCATCCTTTCTGCTTTAATGATCAACTTTTGTTGTCATCTCCATTAGATCAAAGGCAACTGTATTTTCTCAACAGTTGTGATCACCCGGTTCTCATAATTTATGATATCCAGCGATGAAATGACCCCATTTATTGCGAACTCCTTTTCATTCCATTTGTCAACGATCCTTTTAACGGTTGTCACGTCCGTACTGCTGGCTATGCTAAGGTGCGGGATATAACTGATATCGAGCCGGTGGTGCGGTGAGAGCTTATTGCTGTATATCCTGTCATGAAGTTTTACCACTTTGCTGAACCCCTCATCTGGCACCAGGAAAGCGTCATAATAATTACTAAATGAATCTTTGTTCAGAACGACACCGCGAAAACAAAACAGGATCTGGGTTGTATCTGCTATTTGTCTTTTCACTTCTGCCGAAAAATCTGCAAACGCCATATCCTGCACCGAAAATACGATCGTAAAATGTGGCCCTATCATAGAATAGAGACTATTATGCTCCTTGCGGCACCGCTGTATCAGTTCAAAATCTGTGGGAGCCAACTCGGGATAAGCTACTACGTGAAGATTCATAATAGTTGTTTCTGTGACTAAATTAATACTTTACACACAAAATAAAACCCGCTATGAAAGCGGGCTTATTAGTCAAAAGATATAAGAATTAATTTATCTCCCCATTTTCCGCAGCATCCTGGCGTGCTCACCTATTGCATTCACAAATGTCGGCATCACTTTATATGGCAACCCATATTCTTCAGCAGTGCGCTTCACGATCTTTGCTATCTGTGGGTAATGCACATGCGAGATATGCGGGAACAGGTGATGCTCTACCTGGTAATTAAGTCCACCAACAAACCAGAACATCCAATGGCTGCGGGGAGAGAAATTGCTGGTGTTCAGCAATTGATGAATAGCCCAACTGTTTTCCATTTTCCTGTCATCTGTTGGTAATGGAAACTCAGATGACTCTAACACATGCGCCAACTGGAAAATAAGAGACAAGCCCAGACCGGCTGTAAAATGCAGTGTGAGGAAACCAAACACTACATACTGCCATGGCATACCAGAATACATGATCGGCAGCACAAGTATATAAGTAACGTAGATCACTTTGTATATTGTCAGCTCTAAAAGCGCTTTGTTCAATGATATCTTTTCCTTTTTGAGCAGCCCTTTTTTCTCATACTGGAACAGCAGGCGATAATCCTTGTAAGTGACCCACTGCAACGTAAGCAGGCAATACAGGAACCATGCATATATATGCTGAAAACGGTGAAGCATATACTTCTTGCTGTGAGGAGAAAAACGCATCAGGCCCCCAACTTCTATGTCTTCATCCAGGCCCTCTATATTAGTATAAGTATGGTGCAATATATTGTGCTGTATGCGCCACGTAACATCATAACCGCCCACAACATTTACTACATCGCCTATTATTTTATTTACCGTTTTATTGCTCGAATAGGAACCGTGGTTTGAATCATGATGCACGGAACAACCAATACCTACCATGCCAAGACCCATTAAAAACCACAAACCAAAAAACAAGAACGGGCTAACTGCACCTACGCCTGTAATGATAAGTATATTAGGAACAAAGAAAAGGGATAGCATAGCCACTGTCTTCCACCTTAGCGCCCGGTTTCCCGTTGGTGCAATATTATTCTGCTTAAAAAAATCGTCAATGTTTTTCTTAAGTGTATCATAGAACCCTTCTCCGTTCTTAGGTGCAAAACGCACAATATTCAGTTTACTCACCCGTTTATTGATTTAAAAATTCCTGCAAATATAAGCTTATAAACCTATTCTATCTAAATAATCATGTTAATTGTGATTCCTCGGTTCTAAGGTGTTAAGCGGGCAAAGAAAAAATTATCGAAGACTGTCGTGCTTCTTCTTCATATCCTGGGCCAAGTCCTGCTTATTTTGAAGCGCATATATCTGCGAAAGCGCCATGAGAGCGTCTTTATAGCTTGTCATGTCCTCGCCTTTCAACCCTGCTTCATTGGCTGAGAATATTTTACAGGCTTTTTCAAAATAAGGAGCGGCTTTGAACAACAGTTCGTCACGCTTCGCTTTCAGCACATCGTATTTTTTCTGCTCTTCGTTTGATGTACCGCCTATTTTATTCATCTCAGCATTAACTTCAAAACCAAGATTGAAATACAATGCGCCGAAACTATAGTTGTGTGCTGCATTATCAGGAGCGAGCCGGAGCGCTCTGATAAATGCCTTCTCCGACTTCACGATATATTCCGCTTCGTTTGCCGGCATTGAGCCGCTTTTGGGGCGCGCCATGGTCAGGTAGCCAGTAGCCAGGTTAAACTGGATATCCGCATCATTCGTATCAATGGCCGCAGTTTCCTCCAACTTCTTCATGATCTCATCCTGCCTGCCTGTTTTGATGTAATAGTTCAGCTCATCATTCCTCAACAGCACATCCTGTGGAAAGGCAGCTCTACCCTCCTGCAGCAATGCAAATTCGTTTTTTGCATCATTTTGCTTGTTGTACGCGAAACTCAGAAACTCAAAAACAGAAGCGCTCCTGGTAATGGGGTTGTTTTTTGCCTTAATAAGCAAAGGAATTGCCTCCGCATACTTACCACTGAAATAATAACAGTTGGCCAGGGTAGATGTGGCATTGGCCGCTACCGTATCAAGCTGTTTGGCACCCGGCGATTCTCTAAACCGTTTCCCGTCATCAAGGTTACATATCTTTATGACATTGCCCAGGTAGTCTATGGCCTCCGCGAAATTTCTGTTATTGTAGGCCCGCACCCCGTCATTAAAATAAAAGAAGGCGCAGTTGATCAACGAAATGTCCACTGTTTCCTTTTCGTAACGGGGTTTGATCTGGATAAGCTTGAATAATGCCTGCGCGGCCTCGCGGTACGGATTGGACGCTTTGTATTTGTCTAAAGTTTGCAGGGAGACATATACCTGTGCTCTTACGTAAAGGGTTTTAGACTTTTCGTTCACCTCGGGCGCAGCCATTGCCCGGTCAATATCCTCTTTTGCCTCATCAAGATTCATCTTATTAAGAGCTTCGTTGGCTGAGACAACATATTTTTCCGGCGACGCCTGGAGCAGGTTATCATTGCTGTTTGCGATTACAACCTTTTTTGAGCCAGATGCTGCAGTGTCAGCATTTTTGCCGCTGCCCGTTTGTGCGTACGCTCCGTATATGAATGCTACATTGAAGACGATTGCCCAACAGATTGTTTTCATATTGCATAATTTATCGCAAGACCAATATTTTCACCTAAACAAACGTTATTTCAGGGTTTCATACTTTCTGTTCATTTCAGTTGCTTTATCTGCCTTGTTTTGTGCAGCATAAACTTTGCCCAGGGCCGCTACAGTACCCTTATAATTAGCCTGGTCTTCTCCCTTCAGGTTATTTTCATTTGCAGAGAACACGGTGTATGATTTCTCCAGGTAAGGCATCGACTTGGCAAAAAATGCGTCTCGCTTAGCTTTAAGATCATCATACTTCTTTTGATCAGCGTTTGCAGATGCTGCTATCGTATTCATCTGTTCATTCAGGTCTATCGCCTGGTTAAAATACAGCGCACCAAAATTGTAGTTGCTGGAGCCGCTCTCCGGTGAAAGTTTTAATGCGTTCTTAAACGACTCTTCCGCCTTCGCTAACAATTCCGAAGTATTACTGGTTTTCCTGCCGTCTTTGGCGCTTGCCATAGAAAGATAAGCAAAGGCAAGGTTGCTGAGTATCTCCGAATTATTAGGCTCTTTAGTGACAGCCGCTTCTAGCTTTTTCGCAAGCTCCTCATGCTTACCGGTCGCAAGATAATAATTCAGCTCCTGGTTGCGAATGATGAGATCATCTGGATAGGCATTCCTGGCCTCTTCCACCACAGCAAAAGATTCCTTTGAATTCTTTAAATGGTTGTAAGCATCGATAAGACACTCATAAACTGCTGCCGATCTTGTTATTGGATTATTTTTTGCAGCAGCGAGTAATGGCGCCGCCTCGTCATACTTCAATAATGTATATGCGCTGTTTGCCATACTAAGCGTCACATTTGCGCACACTGTGTCGAATTGCTTGCCTTGTGGCAGCTTTTCAAATTTCTTCTCGCCGCCGCTAATATCACGAACCTTCAGTACATACTTCATTATATCAATAGACTCAGCAAACTTGTGATCGTTGTATGATTTAACACCATCATTGAAATAAGCAAAACCGCAGTAAAGCAATATCTGATCCACAGTTGCCTTTTCATAGTCAGCCTTCAGCTCTATCAGCTTAAAAAGAGCCCTGGCAGCATCCTGGTAGTAAGTACCTCCGCTGTTTTTACTCTGCTGCTGCAATGAGATATAGACCTCTGCCTTCACAAAATAAGCTTTGGCTTTATCTTTTGTTTCCGGGGTGAACGCCTTATCAATTTCCGTTTTCGCCTCATCAAGATTATTTGCTTTAAGAGCAGTAAGGGCTGAAACAATATACTTGTCATCACCGCTACCAGCGGTCTTAGAGGGCTTCGCCTGTGCGAATGCATTTGCGGCAAATCCCGCGGTCAAAAAAAACAAAACAACACTTCTCAATTTACTTACCATTTCTTTTGATTATTTAATAGCATTCAATTTTGGTCTCAGCACCCCTACTTTATCCATTTTGTTCTGTATAGAATATATCTGGATAAGCACCTGTAGCGTTCCTAAATAAGCATTTTTCTCACCACCTTTAAATGAACCTGATTTAGGATCAAGGACGCTGTAAGCCTTCTCAGCATACGGAAGCGCCTTTTCAAAAAAACCATCACGCTGTGGTTTCAACGCATCATATTTTTTGGTTTCAGCGGCAGACGTACCGGTAATTGCATTCATCTGATCGTTAATATCCTTTGCCTGGTTGTTATAAAAACCACTCAGGTTGTAATTGTATTCCCCATTGTCCGGAGACAATGATATGGCTTTAACAAACGCATCCTCAGCTTTTTTCATAAGCTCCGCTTTGTTTGCAGGCTTTTCACCTGTTTTGGGGTTTGCAAGGCCTGAATAAACGATCGCCATACTAAACACTAGCTCAGCATTACCCGGATCCTTGGCTGATTCAACTTCCAGCTTTTTAACCAGTTCCTCCTGTTTGCCGGCAATTATATAATAGTTCAACTCGTCATTGCGCAAACTTTGATCCTGGGGAAATGCGGCCCGTGCTTCCTGTATTACCGCTAACTCCTTATCCAGTTCCTTCGTCTTCTCATACGCATCGATCAGGTCCTCGTAAACGTATGTGGACTTCGTAATAGGATTGTCTTTTGCAGCAATAAGCATCGGAATGGCCTCGGCATACTTGCCCGTGAAATAACTGCAAAATGCCAGGTACATTTTAGTCTTTGCTATCGCACTGTCTAATTTCGGCATTTTTTCAAATTTCTCCAATCGTTTGCCTCCGTTCAGTTGCTGTATCTTCAGTACATTTTTTAGCAGGTCTGCTGCTGCATTGTACCGATTTGCATCGTCCTTGTTCGAATAAGCTATCATGCCGTCATTATAATAAAGGCCAAGGCAACTCAGCAACAAAATATCAACAGTTTCCTTTTCATACTCCGGCTTAGTTTCAGCTAATTTTATGGCAGCCTGGGCTCCCTCTCTGTATATGTCGGAAGTTTTATACTTTTCAGTAGTCTTCAAAGCAATATAGATACTGGCTTTCGCAAGCAACGCCTTGGGCTTTTCCTGCATCTCCGGATTTTTCATCGCCTTATCTATCTCTTCCTTTGCTTCCTCAAAATGACCTTGATTTAAAGCCACGTTTGCCGATGTTACATACTTTTCCTGTGCTATGCCCGCAAATGTTATGCCCAGCGCTGCAATGGTCAGAATTACTTTTCTCATTTTATCAGTTTTGATTATAATCGCTTTTCTACGTTCAATATTTATCACAACTATTCTTCAACAACCGGGGTTTCTCCTGCTTCATCATCAGTTGTTCCTTCTGCTCCATTTTCGTTGTCTTCTTCATCTTCCTGCTCTGCTATACGCGCAATGGCCGCTATTCTGTCTCCCTCATCAATATTGATGAGCTTCACACCCTGTGTAGCCCTGCCTGCTTCCCGGATCGCAGATACCTTCATACGGATAGTAACACCCGACTCGCAGGTAATCATCAGATCATCGCTTTCCTGCACGCCTACCAGCCCGATCAATCCGCCTGTTTTCTCTGTTACATTTATCGTCTTTACGCCCTTGCCGCCACGATTAGTGACGCGGTAGGAAAGCAGGTATTTGTCATCTCCTATCTGCACCATGTTGTGTGGTTCATCTTCTACCGCACTCGCTTCAGCGCCATCTACCTTTTCAACCTTCTCCAGGAACGGCGTACGCTTTCCAAGTCCTTTCTCAGAAACAACAAGTACCTGCTTGGTAATATCCGTCTTCGCAACACACAGCATACCGATCACCTCATCATTATTCTCATCAAGTTCTATGCCGAACACCCCTATCGCTCCGCGACCGGTTGCACGCACTTTCTCCTGAGGGAAACAAATAGCCCTGCCCGATTTTACTGCCATCATGATGTAGTAATCTTCCTGGGTCAGCGCCACATCAAGCAACTGGTCGCCATCTTCAATGGTAATGGCTATGATACCATTTGCACGCGGACGGCTGAAGTCAGCAAGCTTCGTCTTTTTAATGATCCCCTTCTTTGTACAAAGAACTACGCTATGATTATTGACGTAATCTTCATCGTCGAGCTTGGGTACATCGATCACAGTTCTTATTTTATCATCTGAAGGGATCTGGATCATGTTCTGTATCGCTCTGCCCTTTCCGTTCTTATCGGCTTCGGGTATCTCATACACTTTAAGCCAGAAACACCTTCCCTTTTCCGTAAAGAACATAAGCGTGTGGTGAGTAGACGCCACAAACAAATGTTCTATAAAATCAGCTTCGCGCGTTTTGCCACCCATAGCGCCGCGGCCACCTCTCCGTTGCGCACGGTATTCAGCGGTGGACGTACGCTTGATATAACCCAGGTGCGAAACAGTGATCACCACATCTTCTTTTTCAATGAGGTCTTCAATGCTCATCTCATCTGCCATGTAGTGTATCTCGCTCTTCCGCTCATCGCCGAATTTCTTCTGCACGTCAAGCAGTTCGTCTTTTATGATCTGGTAGCGGAGACCCTGGTTACCCAATATCTCTTCCAGGTGCGCGATAAGTTTCATCAGTTCTGCGTGTTCTTCACGGATCTTCTCACGCTCCATACCGGTTAGGCGCTGCAGGCGCAGTTCCAGAACTGCTTTCGCCTGTATCTCCGTCATTCCAAACGTCGTTATCAGGCCGTCCTTTGCAATATCAGGATTGGCAGAATTCCGGATGAGCTTTATTACTTCATCAAGATGATCTAACGCTATCAGGTAACCCTCAAGTATATGGGCGCGCTTCTTAGCTTCCTTAAGTTCATAGTTCGTGCGGCGGACAACCACCTCATGACGGAAGGTAATGAACTCAGATATAAGGTCTTTTAAGTTTAGCGTGCGCGGGCGGCCATTTACGAGCGCCACATTGTTGATACCATAAGACGTTTGCAGTTCACTGTATTTATACAACTGGTTGATCACAACCTGCGCTACAGCATCCTTTCTGAGCTCAACAACCACCCGGGTACCTTCTTTGTTAGACTCGTTACCCACATGGGTTATACCATCAATGATCTTGTTATTTACCAGCGCTCCTATCTTCTCAGCTAGTGCATCACGGCTTACCTGGTAAGGAACTTCCGTTATGATTATTTGCTCCTTGCCATTCTTCATAGTCTCAACGGTCACGCGGCCGCGCAGCACTACCCGGCCCCTACCGGTATGGAAACCAGCCTTGATCCCCTCTATGCCGAATATGATACCTCCTGTTGGAAAATCGGGAGCCTTCACAAACTTCATCAATTCATCTATTGTGATGTCATTGTTATCGATATACGCCAGGCAACCATCAATAACCTCAGTAAGGTTGTGCGGCATCATATTGGTTGCCATACCTACGGCAATGCCGGATGAACCATTGAGCAACAATTGTGGCAGGCGCGTAGGAAGCACGGTTGGCTCTTCCAGCGTATCGTCAAAGTTAAGGGTGAAGTCAACTGTTTCTTTCTCGATGTCTTCCATCATGGCCTCACCCAGTTTCAGCATACGTGCTTCCGTATACCTCATTGCCGCAGGGTTATCGCCGTCCTGCGAGCCAAAGTTTCCCTGGCCGTCAACCATCATATACCTCATGCTCCACGGTTGCGCCATGCGCACCATCGCGTCATACACAGAGACGTCGCCGTGCGGGTGATATTTACCAAGCACCTCACCAACGATACGGGCACATTTTTTATGGGGTTTATTGAACGTATTACCGAGCTCATGCATCGCAAAAAGCACCCTGCGGTGAACCGGCTTCAATCCATCCCGCACATCGGGCAATGCACGGCCAACGATCACCGACATAGAATAATCTATGTAGGCCGTTTTCATCTGTTCCTCAATGTTTATCTGAATTATTTTGTTCGTTTCTTCAGGGGATTCCTGTGGTAAAAGATCGTCGTTATTTTGGTCCATAATCCGTGTTAAAGTAAGATGCGCAAATATACAGATTTAAAGCGGCATTTGCCGTGTGAACACCATGTATTTAAGGTGTTAAAATAAAGGTGTTAATAACTATGTGGATACCATTAAAATCAGCAGAAAAAGAACGATTTTGGGCACGTAAAAACATTCATATTAGAGATTAAATTTACCCGGCTTGATATAGAAGTTTCCCACTGTAGATTTATTGCAAACTTTATTCAATACATAATTACACATAATGTTATCTTTATCTCAAAAATCTCTCAAAATGAAAGAAATATTAATACTCGGTATGTCCATTTTATTGTCCACAACTGCTTTTGGGCAAATTCCGAATCCGGGGTTTGAATCATGGACAAATATGGGCGCTTACGCTAACCCCGATGGGTGGGACAATGCCGACTCGCTTGGATCCTTTGCAAGCACATATACTTGTGAACAAGGTAGCCCGGGCTTTTCGGGTAACCACTACCTGAAACTGACCTCTAAAAATACAATTGCCGGAGTTATCGCAGGCATAGCAATGAGCGGCAAAATAGATTTCACTACTTTTCTGCCAAAGTCGGGCTACGCTTTTAGCGGCGGGCGCCCCGTTTCCCTCAACGGTGTATGGCAATATGCTCCGGCTTCATCTACCGATACCGGTTCCGTAACTTTATTGTTTACAAAGTGGACCGGCACGTCCCGGGACAGCGTTGGATTCATTTATTACAAATTACCGGGATCTGTAACCTCATGGACCCCATTTAGCCTTCCGATCACTTACCTCAATTCAGAAACTCCGGACACTGCAGTAATTTATTTTGCATCAAGCACAGCCACAACAGCCGACGCCGGTAGCTACCTGTACATAGATACGCTCTCATTTTCAAATACAGGTGTTGGTATTACCGGTGTACAGAACAGCCATTCAGTAATATCCGTTTACCCAAATCCTGGCAAGGCTGTGTTTTGCATCAATATTTCTTCAGGAATAGATGAATACGTCTCGGTTACAATTACAAATATGCTCGGAGAAACAGTAAAAAAAATGACAATGACCACTAATAAAAACGGCACTTTACATATTGATAGTCCGGCAGGTCTATACTTTATCAATGCGATAACTGACCACGGACAATGGAGCGAAAAATTGGTGATTACAAGGTAGTTTCACGGAGTTGCAGTTGCACGGGCAAAATAACAAAAAAAGAAAAATGGCACAGTGTAAACGACTGTACCATTTTTCATTTAGTTTTTTAGGTGTTCGCCCTACCTCACCAGTGTCACATCACCTTTCTCTTCTATCGTATTCGCACCACAATCATACTTAATGTAGTAGAAGTAAACGCCCATATCCTGCTGAACACCGCCAAAGCTACCATCCCATGACGGGTAGTTATTGGCGCTCTCAAAAACGGTCTGTCCCCACCGGTTCACGATCCGGAATTCGTGGAAGTTATGATAGCCGTTTAAGATCGGGCGATATACATCGTTCAGTCCATCTCCATTCGGCGTAAAGGCCGTAGGGAACAGCACCGTACAGCATGCATCCGGGTTTAGCTGCCGGCTGCTGAATGACTTACAGCCAAAAGCATCGGTAACGGTGAGCGTGATCTCGGTTCTGCCCTGCTCTGCTTTACCCCATATAGTCGACTTGTTGCTATTGTTGAAGCAATGCTCAGGTTCCCACAGATAAGAACAATTAGCGTCCTTTAAGTGCGCGCTGAAAAGTATGCTATCCTCAAGACACAGAATACCGCCGGATTTCGGAGACATATCAAAATTAGCATCAGGCAGACCATGAACATTAAATGTATCGCTTACAGGCTTCGACGGACAATTCTCGTTAGATATAGCGGTCATCGAAACAATATGAATACCCGGCACTGGCCAGACGATTTTAAAAGGACCGCCATGATTTGATGAAGCCACTATCATGTCATAAGATCCCGGAGGACCAAAATCCCATATGTAATCAGATACTCCCGGGGAAAGATGCGTCAGCGCCACAACGATTGAATCAGTTACACACACATCCGGTTTTATGTAAAAACCGGCATCCGGAGTGCTGACAAAAACCGTCATCGGTACAGAGTCTGTGACATTACATGGCACGTATCCGTCGCCCACGGTCAGGTAAACGAAGTTCTGAGCCAGTGAAGTATCAAACACAACAGTAATACCCGGTCCTGAAGCCGAACCACCTGTGATGGCCGCATTCACAGGCACTGCCCATGCGAACGTTGCTCCCGTAAAGGAAACTCCGGAATAATGGTAGTCGATCGGTGCAAGCGCACATACCTGTGGAGTCGCAGGCAGAATGAACGGACGCGGAACCTTTATATGCACGGTCACAGTCAATGGCGCACGCGGACCTTCGCACCCTATGTTCTGGCATACATACCATGTAGTATTCCCCGGAGCAACGGTTGAAGGCACCGGAGCAGACGCCAACGGTGAGCCGCCAACAGGAACAGTATACCATACTAACCCTGACCCTGTTGCGGTTAATGGAGCCGGAGAATCACCCTGGCAATAATCGAGATTAGTTGTTAGCGGTGCCTCTGGCAATGTACCCACACTGATCGTTGTAGTAATACTGCACCCTGTAGGCAAGGTGTAAGTTATGATACTGGTGCCCGTGGATATACCGGTAGCAACACCCGTTGCAAAGCCGATCGTAACAACGCCTGTGTTACCGCTTATCCAGGTACCACCGCCCACAAGGTCAGTTAATGTAACAGATGTACCAATGCAAACGCTCGCCGGACCTGAGATATTTGGCGGTAACGGATTTACGATAAAAGGAATAGTAGCAACACAACCCGTTGGCAATTTGTAGGTAATCGTCACCGTTCCTGCTGACACAGCAGTGACTACACCGGAAAGTATTCCAATCGCAGCAATGGTCGGATCGCTGCTGCTCCATGTACCGCCGCCGGTAGCATCCGATAGTGTTGAAGTCGCGCCTTGACATATTGCCGTTATACCCGAAATAACCGCAGGAAGTGGATTTACCGTCACCACGATGGTATTGGTACACCCGCCGCCGATAGTATAGGTGATCGTTGCAGTGCCCAGTGACACGCCATTGACAACGCCGGTTGCCAGCCCGATGGTTGCAACCGCCGGATTGCCACTGGTCCACGTACCGCCTGTAGACGTGCTGCTCAAAGTTGTCGTACTGCCAATGCAAACATTCGGAGTACCATTTATCGGAGCCACAGTGATAACAGAAAGTGTAACCGCTACTGAACAACCGGAAGGCAAAATATAACTTATAGTAGTTGTACCTACCGATATCGCAGTGACCAGGCCCGTACTGGCACCGATCGTTGCAACCCCTGTGTTAGAACTGCTCCATGTACCGCCGCCCGCAATATCGGTCAGCGTAGTAGTATAACCGAGACAAACGGAAAGTGAACCGTTGATAGGTCCAACCGGATTAACGGTAACCACAGCAAATGCCCTGCAGCCGGCCGGAGTGGTATATGTAATATTTGCTGTACCGCCGGAGACTCCGGTAACAAGGCCGGTACCTGCGCCAATCGTTGCAACTCCCGGGCTACCACTCAACCATGTTCCTCCGCTGATGGCGTCGGTTAGTGTCGTGGTGCTGCCCTGGCATACCGAAAGTGTACCTGCTATAGGAGAAGTTGTATTGACCGTAACAACAATAGTGGTGAAACACCACGAAGTGAGATAAGTGATGATTGCGGTACCTGCAGACACGCCACTAACGATGCCTGTAGCGCTCCCCACAGTGGCTACGCTCACATTCCCGCTGCTCCATGTGCCGCCACCCATAGCGTCGGTAAGAGACGTGGTTCCACCCAAACATACCGAAGGCGTGCCACTGATCGGCGTGAGCGCCTGAACAGTTAAAATAGCAGTTGCCGAACAGCCTGCCACCGTATAGGATATCGTTGTTGTTCCAATTGCAAGCCCATTCGCTACACCAGTAAGGCTGCCGATAGTTGCTACTGATGTTGCAGAGCTGCTCCAGGTTCCACCCGGAGTGGCGCTGCTCAAAGTAGTAGACCCGCCCGGGCAAATAATAAGTGATCCCAAAATTGACGTACCGCCAACATGCACTTTTATAGTATCACTGATAACGTTGCATGCATTGGTAACATTTACCCAATAGTTACCTGCGGTCAGGGCGGTATGGGTTGCAGCAGTTGTGCCATCGTACCAATAGTAAGAGGTGCCAAGCGGTGCAGTCAGCGTAATACCTGCCGCAGGCAGTGAGCACACGGTGGTATCATGCGATTGGAATGTTGTATCATGCACCACATTCTGAAAGGTGTTCGGCATACCTTCCTGTGCATACCGGTAACCAACACCCGATAGCGTAACAACATTAGCCGCATAACCGCAACCGGCTCCGGCAACATTCGGATTGTTGATCACACTTAAATAGGACGCTGGAAGCGTATTCAAAGACCCCATGTATATCTTGTTGTTCCTCGCTAGCTTCAGATCGGTATACGGCTCAGAAGCATCCGAAACAACTGTATACTTGGTCGCCCTGATAGCAGCAGCAGTAGCCCCGGTAATATCATACTGGCATATCCGAGTGATACCGCCTGCAGCCACATCATCCTCCATCGTATATAGCTTCGTGTTATCAGGCGAAAACTCAGCCCCATATTGCTCTTTTGTCGAATCAAGCAGCCTGCAGTTAGAAACACTGCCCGTGTTCGGGTTAAAATCATAAAGCTCTGTACCATTCAGCCACGGGCCGGAAATACCGGTAATGCCGGGGTCATTCCAGTTCTGCGTAACAATGCGCAGCCTGTTTGGCGATACCTTCATTACACCTATCCCATAGGAAAAGGGGCCTGTCATATTACCCAGCGTAGACACCACGGGAACCGGATTGATACCGGTGTTTGTAATGTTGTACGCATAGAAATTCTTGTTTCCACGTCCGTGATTAACGAGCCACAGATCACAGTTGTTACCGGGTATGATGATCTGCTTTTCGCCAACAGGGCTCGCAAAGAAGGTGCCTAGCGTACCAGGCACTACATTCCCTAACCCACCGGCAAGGGTCATGTCCACGATACAGTAATACATGCGCATCGCCCCCATATCACCGGTTATATAATCTTCAGCCTCTTCTATAGAAAACACATAATACTGGTTCGGGTTTGAAAGCACTGGCGCTATTAACGCTGACATTGTCGTGCTCCATGTACTGTACGGAATAAGGCCTCCGGCCGAACCGGGCATGATAGCGCCGGTATTGTTCCAGATATTGGTGCCGTCGGTATAAAACAGAAGCGCACCGGCAGCATTGCTTACAGAAGCAGATCCCTCATACTGGTCAAGGTTGGATGACGTATTTACCGGTGAGCCGGATGCAAAGCTCACACCTGCCCTTGTTCCAAAAGCCCAGTTGTAGTTTTGCGGTGTATTATACTGTGCCGATACACTATTCCTTACCAGCGTACATAAAATAAATAGAATAAACAGTTTTCTCATCGAACGAAAAAGTTGTTATAAGGTCAAAAAAACAAGCAGAAAATATCCGTCAAAATATAACATAAAGATAAGCAAAACAAATAATGTTAATAAATAGTCGTTTTTGGACCACTATTTTAACCAAAAGGCGAAACAACATATTGATATGTCGCGAATATCACTTAGACAAACCGGAGATACAAACCATCAGCATATTATAACCCTTAGGCTGCAATCAAATGTAGAATCCCAACTCATCGAGTTAAATGCATTACATCATTCCATGCACCAGGTTGCCTAGTTTCTTAAGTGCTCTGTCTACCTCTGTAGTCCACGGCATACCGTAACTAAGGCGCATGCAGTTTTGATAACGATCCTGTAACGTGAACATGGTGCCGGGTGCTATACTTATCTTATGCTGCATCGCTTCCTGGTATAACTGGTAGGTGTCTATTTTCTTATCCAGTTCCATCCACAATATAAAGCCACCCTTAGGCGTAGACATTTTAATACCTGCCGGAAAATATTCACCAATGGCCCGGGTAAACTGCAGGCTGTTGGAATGAAGCGTCTGCCTCAATTTACGTAGGTGGTGCTCGTATCGCCCTGTCGCAAGGAAGCTGGCAATTGCAGCTTGCTGTGCAGTTGCACTCGTAATACTATGATACAGTTTCAGCCTTTTTACTTTATCCATATACTTGCCTGGAGCTGCCCATCCCACCCTGTAGCCGGGTGCCAGTGTTTTAGAAATAGAGCTGCACCATAGCACATTCCCTTCCTCATCAAAGCTCTTGCACGACCTCGGCCTGCTCTTGCCAAAGTATACATCGCCATACAGATCATCCTCTATAAGCGGCACACCATGCCTTGACAACAGTTTCACCATGGCTTCTTTCTGCTCATCCGGCATGCAATAACCCAGCGGATTACTGAAATTGGTAACAAAGAAACAAGCCTTTATTGCATGCTTCTGCAACGCTTTTTTTACATCGTCAGGGTCTACGCCTGTATCGGGGTCGGTTGGCAGTTCCAATACTTTCAGTCCTATGCTTTGAGCAAAACGAAGTACGCCGAAATAGACCGGGCTCTCCACCGCTATCGTATCACCCGGCTTGGTGAGCGCCATAAGACAATAAGATATTGCATTCATACAACCCGACGTCGTAACAAGATCATCAGCCTGCAGATGTCCGCCCCAATGCATGGACCACCACGCCACTTGCCGGCGCAGCAGATCGTTTCCCTGTACCTGTTCATAAGATGTACCGTTTGCGGGCAGATCACGCAGCGCCTGCATCATTGCTTTATTCAGTTTAGCCAGGGGCAGTATTTCCGGCGCAGGTACGCTCAATGAAAATCGTGTAACACCACCCATAGAAAATGTATCATACACTTCCCCGATTATCGCCTCTACATTCTTGGTCTTTACCGTTTGAAGCGGATTACTCTTCTCTATCTTCTGTGGAAAGCGCGATGGATTAAACCGCACATAATATCCCGACTGCGGACGTGACTCAATAAGCCCTTTCCCTTCAAGATGATAGTAGGCTTGAAGTATAGTGCTCACGCTTATACCATGTTCCTTGCTCAGTAGCCTTACAGACGGCAGCTTATCACCTATCTTCAACACCTGGTCCATCACCTGTTGCTCTATTGTTTCGGCAATGCGCAGATATAAGTGTTCGGCTTTGTTCTTGTTTATCGCTTTCATAAAACAAACTGTTATGGTCAAAATTATGAAAATTGTATCTGTTTTGTTTTAATTTTTTTTCACAATTTTGTATTGGAAATGAAAGCAAACACAAAAGCATACATCGCCCTTATCTTCATCTGCATCGTGTGGGGCACTACCTACATGGCAATATGGGTGGGTGTGGCACACTATCCGCCATTCCTGTTTGCTGGGGTGCGGCAAACAGTAGCCGGACTTATTCTCATGTTCATCGCATTGATGGTGAGCAAGCAGAAAGATCTTTCCATGCAAAACATACTGCGCCAGATGCTGGTTGGCTTCCTGATGCTGACCATGGGCAATGGAGGTGTAACATGGGGCGAGAAATATATACCCAGCGGCATCGCTGCCTTGCTTTGTTCAATGATGCCGCTCTTCGCTGTGCTCTTTAACCTTTTCTCTTCTAAAAAAGACCATTTTAACGCTACTATCGGATTTGGGCTTTTGCTCGGCGTTTGTGGCGTAGGCCTTATATTCCGGCACAATCTTGCAGACATGACCAAACCTGCCTACATCGGAGGAATGCTGGCTGTGCTCACTGCCACATGCTGCTGGGCATTGGGTAGCATTGTAAACAAAAAACACATTGCCCCTGTGAATCCGTTCTTCAACTCCGGGCTTCAATTGTTATTCGGCGGTTTGTTCATGCTTATGCTAAGCCCCGCTATAGATAGTTACAAAGACTTCCGGTTGTGGAATAAAGAGGGGCTGGAAGCAATGTTGTACCTCATCATATTCGGCTCCGTGCTTGCCTACGCAGCATATATGTATGCACTAAGCGCACTGCCGGTGGGTATCGCAACAATATACGCCTACATCAATCCGTTGATAGCCGTGATCGTAGGCTACATTGTGCTGAACGAAGATGTAAATATTTATACGGGCATGGCTTTTGTAACGATCGTTATCAGTGTCTATCTCGTAAATCGCGGTTACAGGAAACAACATATTGCCGATCAGAAACCAGCTTCAAAAACGGCTGTCGCTTTCCCGGAAAGCGTAGCTGATTCATAAACAATCTAAAACTGAAATTGTATGGAACATCCCATTTCAATTACCTCGCAGGCCGAAAGAAAAGTAACCGACACCAAGTCGCTGCCCTTTGGAAAAATCCCAACAGAGCATATGTTCATAGCCGAGTACAAAAATGGCGAATGGCAGAATGCGAAGGTAGTCCCGTTTCACGATCTTACGCTAAGCCCGCTGGCGCTCTGTCTCCATTACGGACAAACTGTGTTTGAAGGCATGAAGGCATTCGTGATGGAGGATGGCCACATTAATATCTTCAGGCCAGATAAGCACTATGACCGGTTCATGAAATCATTGCACCGCATGTGCATGCCCGCCATACCTAAGAAATTGTTTATCGACGCCATTCATCAACTGGTGCTCCTGGATGCGGACTGGGTGCCAAAAGAACCGGATGGCTCGTTGTATATCCGCCCCTTTATGATCGCAACAGAAGACAGGATAGGCGTGAAAGTTTCAGATGAATATCTGTTTATGGTCGTGTGCTCCCCGGCTTTCCAGTATTACTCCAAGCCACTGAAAGTAAAAGTCGAAACCAATTTTATTCGCGCTGCAGAAGGCGGCACCGGCAATGCTAAATGCGGCGGCAACTATGGCGGCGCATTCTACCCCACCCAACTCGCCCGCGACGCAGGCTACGACCAGGTGTTGTGGACCGACGCTATACACAATGAATTTATTGAAGAGTCCGGCACAATGAATGCAATGTTCGTTATCGACAACACCCTTGTAACGCCCATGCTCACGGGTACTATCCTTGACGGCGTGACCCGCGATTCTTTGTTGACGCTCGCGGCTGCAAAAGGAATTACCATAGAAGAACGGCAGATCAGCTACGAGGAATTGATACGCGCTTTTGAAGACGGCAAACAGGTAGAAGCATTTGGCGCAGGCACTGCTGCAGTAGTAGCGCCCATTGAGACCATCGCCATTGGACATAAAGAATACAAATGCTATATCGAACCCGATGCCATAATGTACCAATTGCAAAAGGAACTGTTCAATATACGTCGTGGACTAACTGAGGATACCAATAAGTGGAACTACGTTATCTGATATGATGGATTTGACCGAAGACTATAAAGGTTATACGATCACTACAGACAAATCACGAATGGATGTTCAAGCCATTCATTCGTGGTTGTCAACTCGCTCTTATTGGTCCAATGATATTCCATTTGTCACGGTAAAAACTGCGTTTGAAAATTCGTTCTGCATTGGTGCTCTTTATAACGGAGAGCAGATAGCTTATGCAAGGCTGGTTACAGACTACGCCACATTCGCCTACCTGGCCGATGTGTATGTGAAGGAAGAACACCGTGGCGTTGGTATCAGCAAGAAAATGATGGAAATGCTCTTCGGAATGGATTGGGTAAAAGGCTTGCGGAGGATCATGCTGGCCACCAAAGGTGCGCAGGAATTGTACAGGAAGTACGAATTCACGGAATGTAAATTCCCGGAGCGCATAATGGAGCTGACCAGGCCAGACATATATACCCCTGCGAACCCCTGACCCCTGAAGGGGAACCAACTATTGAGCAGTTTCAAAACTCTATACGGCATCAAAAATGAAACAAATTTATTTTACTCAAAATTTCTAAAAATAAGGAGAAGCCCCTTTAGGGGTTTGGGGTTTATGCAATACTTAGACAGCGCAAAACGCCAGTTCATGATGTACAAGCAACTAGGCGAAAAAGCTTTGGCACAGATCGATGACCAGCAACTTAACTGGCAGGCCAATGAAGACAGCAACAGCATTGCTGCCATTGTAAAACACATGTGGGGTAATATGATGAGCCGGTGGACGAACTTCCTCACTACAGACGGAGAAAAGCCGTGGCGACAGCGCGATGCCGAGTTTGAGAACGAAGTTATGAACAGGGATGCCCTTCTAAAAAAGTGGGAAGAAGGTTGGCAATATCTGTTCAACGCACTCAACAGCATCACCGACGACGATCTTGAAAAAATAATCTATATACGCAACGAAGGTCATTCGATACTGGAGGCCATCAACCGGCAGATAGCTCATTACTCCTATCACGTAGGCCAGATCGTCTACATTTCCAAACTGCGTAGCAAAGCTGAATGGAAGAGTTTATCCATACCCCGCAACAAGTCAAATGAATATAACACAGGTAAATTCTCACAAGACAAACAAGTGCGGCATTTTACTGATGATTGGATAGACAAGAAATAATTTGAAGAAATCCATTAAATTTGTAATAAGCCATTTTTTATGAGAACGACGCTAAAAAAAGATATACGGAAAGAAGTTAAAGAATACATAGACCATGCGGACGACCGGATGGTAAAAATAATTCACGCGATGTTGGAAGCTGACCAGGATCAGGACTGGTGGGATGAAATTAGCGACGAAGAGAAATCCTCAATAGATCGAGGCCTTCGCCAATTGGAACAAGGAAAAGGAATACCCCACGAAGAAGTTGTAAAGAAATATCCTAAATGGTTCAAAAAATAATTTGGTCACCGGAATCAATAGATACCTATATTTCAATATTGGAGTACCTGGAGGAAAAATGGACAGAAAGAGAAATAAATAATTTCATTTCCCGAGTAGAGGAGAAATTGAACATCCTAAAACAACAACCACTAATAGGGAGAATTTCCAATAAAAGAAAGAAAACCTATCGCACTTTAATTGACAAGCATACTACTTTGGTATATTACTACAAGCCTCTTAAACGGGAGTTAGAACTTATCACCTTTTGGGGTAATGCTCAAAATACAAAGAAATACAAATTTTAGTGTGTTTTTTACAAATAAAATAGCCACCCCGAAGAGTGGCTAAGTTGCACAAAAACAAAAACCTTTTTTTTAACCCACCATCTTCTTATCCAGCCACTCTTTCTTTTCAATCCGGTAAGAGAAGAATAACCCAAGCCCGCCGCCTATCGCTATCAGCGCAAAGTAGATAGCTGGATTTTCATCACTTCCATGTATCTCAGTGATGCTATGGTCATCACAATCGTCATCTTCATCAGTGCCATTGATCGCCAGAGCATGCTGTGCCGCAATCGCAGTGTCGTTTACTTTGTGGCTGGTATCAGTTACAGTTACTACCCTGCTCCTCCGGGGTGAGTGATGACCACCGATCGTTATGCTCGTATTAGCTGTCGCCCTCTTGTCATGCTTAATGATCGTACTATCTATAATATAGGCAAACAAGAGCCCAAGGCCAGAACCGATCAATAACAGCCCCCATTTCAGGTTAACGAATGGTCTCGGCCTCACGTCTCTGGTTCTTGGGTTAAGTCCTTTTTCTATCAGGGCCATATTCTCCCTGCTGCGGATATATACGATACCAAATATCATAGCAAACATACCCGTCATTACTACCATTGGAATGAGATTCTCTAACATAATTGCAAATTTTGAAAGTTATAAATGCGGCGTTTATTAAAACCGATACAACTAAGACTACACCTTTTCAAAACAGGTTACAGATATTTTGAAGTATTTTTCTGAAAAATAAAATTGATTATCCCTGTAACCCGGTTACACATTCCGGCGTCTTATACATGCAAATGCAGATGGAGTTAGATGATACTGCTGTTATACAAATGGTGCTGCAGGGGCAGCAGGCCGCTTATGCCACCCTTGTTACGCGCTACCAGCAATATGTCTTCACGCTTGTTATGCGCTATGTAAACAACCGCGAGCAGGCGGAGGAACTGGCGCAGGACGTATTTGTTAAGGCTTACCGATATCTTGCGGATTTTAAAGGTAATAGCAAGTTCAGCACTTGGCTGTATACCATCGTGAACTCGACCTGCCTCTCTCACCTGCGAAAAAGGAAAGATGAGACAATATTACTCGAAGAAGAAAAGATGGTCTCCATATCCGACAGCAACCAGGCAGAGCGGCCATCGGACAAAATGGAGCAGAGAACACAAAAACAAATGCTGGAGAACGCATTGAAACACCTGCCGGAATCGGAAGCACAGGCATTAACCCTGTTTTACCAGGGCGAACAATCGGTAGAAGAAATTGGTGTGATCATGGGAATGACGACAAGCAACGTAAAAGTGAAGTTATTCCGGGCAAGACAAAAAATGAAAGACATACTGCAGAGTAGGTTCAGCCGGGAACTAAACCTTTGACAGTACTTATAGGCAGCGCGTAACAGGCAGTCAATATAAGAAATATTGAAAATAAAAACAGCCCTGAAAGGGTGAAATATATTAGCCGGGGGTGAAGCCCCCGGACATAGAATACACACAAAACGAAGCACTGAAGGGCGCAATAAATTTTTCGGATATTATTGATTAATTTTAATGTGGTTGAAATGGAACAGAACTTGCAAACGAACGAAGAAATAGAAATGCAGCTTTGGGAATACATCGACGGCAGTTGCCCGATCAATGATATGCAGCGCATCTCCATACTCATAGAGCGCAACACTCTGTGGAAGCAAAAATATGACGAGCTTTCCGCATTGCACACCAGCTTTTCTACCAACGTGGAACTAGAGCAGCCTTCCATGCGCTTCACCGCAAATGTAATGGACGCAGTCGCAGCCACTCACGTTGCCCCTGCCACCAAAAAATACATCAACAAGAGTATCATCAGGGGTATAGCTGCTGTATTTTTTGTTATGCTCACCGCTATTTTCGGATATGCACTATTTTCAGTTCACCCTACAACAGGCACCACAAGCATGTTACCTAAACTGGATACAAGCAAATTTAACCTGAGCCATGTCATCAACAGCGAAACAATAATGATAATAGTGGCGATAAACATAGTTATCGGTCTTGTCTTCCTGGACAGTATATTAAGAAGAAAGAAAGAACAGCAGGCCGTAAAGCCCTAATTCATACAACCCAGATCAAAGTCCTCCAAACTCTTCAGTTTTCCATCTGCAATAGAAAAGCGCGGATCGTCAAAGTGTAATTCATCCGGCACTACGATCACCTTCATGCGTGCCGCCTTACCCGCTATCATGCCATTTACGGAATCTTCCAGCACCAGGCATTCGTTTGGCTTCGAGCCCAGGCTTTCAGCGCAATGCAGGAACACTGCGGGGTGCGGCTTTCCAAGTTCCACTGCATCAGCCGAAGTGATAACGTCAAAATATTTCGTCAGGTCAAAATGGTCTACCAATGCGTCTATCATATGCTTGGGAGACGATGAAGCAAGGCCTACCTTGTAATTGTGCTTTTTCAACAGCTTCAGCGACTTCACTACACCTTTTAGCACGCCCGCATTCGCTTTTGACGAAGCGATAATATCATCCAGTATTTCATCAGCTACTTCCCGGGCATTTTTACCCTCCCACGGATAGTGAATTGCCCAGTGGTCCGTAACCTCATATATGCGTAACCCCGTCGTTTCTTTAAATCGCTCGCGGGTTATTGGTATTTTATGTTTCTCGGCTACCCGCAGCATACTTACGCCCCATAGCGGCTCCGTATCCAGCAACAGGCCATCCATATCATACAAAACTGTGTTTATCATCTATCTGAAAGTTCTAATTGGACTCAAAAATAGCCTAAATACTGCTGCGAATGAGTGGTATATTCTATGCTCACTTCATCACCCGCATTCAGCCGTTCAAAGTCATTTGCAGACACCTCTATACTTAGCTTTATCCTTGAGTCAACATAAAAGTGGTATGTTTTCTTTAGACCTACATACGTTTTTCGGGTTATACGTATCGTATCTACAGTTTTCGTTCTATCACGGATATCGAGTTGCAGCTTTCGATGATTGACCTTGTAGCTGTAAGAAGTAGAAACACCGGAGATAAACAGCAAAACGAATACCGCGCTAAAATACCTGAGTGGCGAGAATGCATGCGGCGCACCTTCAAATGCCTGCACCCATGCCCCGGCAAATGGAAGGATGAAACTCATGAACATCAGGATACTGAATATCCTGTAGTACGTCTTGCGTTCCTGCTCCTCCTTTCTGAGAAGAAAGTCGACTTCACCCGGCTCCAAAGCCTCAATATATCGTTGCAACTGAAAAGACACGATCACCTGTTTTGTACCCGCATATACCGCATTGCAAAATTAATGAAATCTATACTTCAAACCGGCGAACCGCAATAAATGACCATTAGCGTATTATTTAGCCTGATTTTATTTTTTCTGAAATAGCCGCCGCAGATACACGATAATCACGGAAATGATTATCTTGTATCGCGCTTGTTTCTGCTCTATCGCTCGCGCTATTATTAACTTTTATTGGAATTGTTATGAATCTTTTTGTTGGTAATCTTAATCCGGAAACAACCGCTGCTGGTTTACGTAAGTTGTTTTCAGAATTTGGGGAGATCGTTTCCTCGAAAGTAATAATAGACAATGCCACTGGCATGTCACGTGGTTTTGGGTTTGTGGAAATGGCTGACAAATTCCATTCTTACGATGCTATTGACAACCTCGACGCCACTTTTTTTGAAGGTAACGTTATCTCTGTAAAAGAAGCAAAAGGAAACACTAAGGGTGGCGGTGCCAACAAAGGCGGCGGAAGCGGGTTTAAACGGCCATTCAAGCCAAGAACTTCAGGCGACGGCAATTTCAGTCCACGCCCACCCCGGGAAAACTATACACCTCGCCCACGCCGCGAAGACGATTTCAACAAGCTATAAAGTCGTCGGTTTATTTTCCCGTAAAATACTCCACGGTAAGCTTCAACCCGTCAAGAAACTGGCGTGTCGGAGCGTAGCCCAGCAATTCCTTAGCCTTTGATATATCGGCAAGGGAATCCCTGATGTCGCCGGAGCGCGCCTCACGATAGGTAGCTTCATGTCTTTTTGACAGTAGATCGCGGATAGCATTGTATAGGAAATTCACTGAGAAATTCGCACCTACCGCTACGTTGTATACCTGGCCATATGCAGCTTCATTCTCGCAGAGCATACCCCGTATATTTGCCTGGACAGCATTTTCTACAAATGTAAAATCCCGCGTCTGCTCACCGTCGCCGTTTATGTACACAGGCGTTTCGTTCAGTATTCCACTTACAAACAATGGTATCACTGCCGCATAAGGCCCTTCCGGGTCCTGCCGCGGCCCGAAGACATTAAAGTATCTCAGCCCCACCACCTTCATGCCATATAGCCTGCCGAATACGGATGCATATAGCTCATTGGTCATTTTAGTGACCGCATATGGAGAAAGTAAGTTACCGGTACGATCTTCCTTCTTCGGCAAATTAGGCTCGTCGCCGTATACAGATGAAGAGGACGCATACACAAATGTCTTCACCTGTGCATCCTTGGCCGCCGTGATCATGTTCACAAAACCACTCACATTTACTTCATTGCTGGTAACAGGATCTTTGACCGATCGCGGCACTGAGCCCAGCGCAGCCTGGTGCGAAACATGATCAATACCCTCGCATGCCGCTCTGCAAACTGCAGTATCCCGGATATCACCTTCCATGAACTCGTACCGCGAATCGCTGTTAAACAGGTCTACGTTCCTTATGGAACCTGTGGCCAGGTTGTCAAGTACACGCACCTTACCTGCGCCATTGGCAAGCAGGTATTCTACTATGTGCGAGCCGATAAAGCCCGCGCCACCCGTTACAAGGAACGACTTACCTGAAATGTCCTGTGAATGAAAAACCGCCATGGGTGCTGGTTTAAGTAAATACCATTATAGAAAAAGACCGTCCATTTAAAATAGACGGTCTATAATTCGTTTAGTCGTAATTAAGCTTTCTTTTCAGTAGCTGCTACAACCTTCTTTGCTACTACGCGTGCGGGGCGCGATTTACCAAAAGTTCCTGAACTTATCTTTCCGCGCTTGGTACGTTTATCACCTCTTCCCATGATTATTGTTTGTTTAGGCTGCAAAAATAAAAAAAAGCAAGGACTTTTCAGCACCTTGCCTTTTCTTTCTTTGAAAGAGCGATTATTTCTTACCGCTGCTGATCTTAGTAGAAAATTCTTTACCTGCTTTAAACTTAGGAACTTTGCGAGCTTTGATCTTGATAACCGCGCCTGTCTGTGGGTTGCGGCCATTACGCGCTGCACGCTCAGATACTGAGAAAGTACCAAAGCCAACTAATGTAACACGATCTCCTTTTTTAAGTGTAGATACTACCGCGCCTGTAAATGCATCCAATGCATCGTTTGCCTGCACTTTAGTGATGCCAGCGTCTTTTGCAATTTTGTCAATTAATTCAGCCTTGTTCATGCTTTTTAGTTTTTAGATGTGAAATAATATTTTTGTGAATGAGACAAATATACTCACCTTTATAACACTTCCAAATAGCCCGAATAAATTTTTTGACGTTTCAAACCCTTGCCTGAAGCAGGTTTCCACAAGTTATTAACATTCTGACATTGACGGCATTAAAAGAAGATCGGCTAAAACGTCCTGCAATAGCCACTTTCAGCAGTTTGGCAAGAAATTTGCTTGGTTAACAATCGGCTGAAAGCCCATCCTACCCTGCCGTCACACAATTTCCATCACCGTGCGAAAGGCGGCAAACTTTCCGCCAAATAGCTTAAACCCTTTCTCGCGCATCTTTTCAGCATGCTGGTCTATATAGGTGTTATACTGATCGATGCTCTCTAACGAGTATTGTGCAGTATAAGTTAATCCTTCCAGCTCGTCCTGCTCCAACAGGCGGCACAGGCGACAGTCAACAAACAAGCCAGTGCTCATCACATCAGCCATATGCTCGGTTTTCATCCATGTCAGCCACGCATCGGCGACATCATTGTTCACTTTAATTGTAACATTGTATATGATCATGACCTG
>CANJQU010000041.1 GCA_947476485.1 Chitinophagaceae bacterium | reverse complement strand
TTGGATGTAGAGGCTATATCCTTGAAAATGAAATTTATGAAGGGAAAGTAAAATACATCGATGGATATTCATTGGAAGCTTTATCATTTCATACCGATGCTGATGAATCTGATAGCTTGATTTCAAATCAAATATTAATTTCAGTAGGTTGGGTGATTATTAAAAATCAGCCTGAAATACTAAAGATCTATTTGAAAGGTGGGCCTAAAAAAAATCAGGAAATATCTGAAATATTGAAGAAGTACGATGCCGAAGCCGATTGCGACCATTCAATAAGAGGGGGATTTGTTCCTATTTCGGGCAAAGAAGAAATTACTGACAGTGGTATTTTATATCCAATATCCGCAGATCGGCTAAGATTAATGTACCCAGAGAATTCTAACTGTAAATTTTATTTGGTCATTGACAAATCCAATGATTATTCTTTAGCCTTGTTGTCAAAAATTAAACCTAAAATGATTTTTAGAAAATACTTTGAGAAGAAATGATAGTTGTTTCTCTATTCCTGTATAATTAATGTATTTATATATGGCTACTAATAGGAGTTGTATTATTAATAGTTAATACTATATTTGGCCCTTCCCAAACAATTAAAAAGGATTTCAAAATGCAAGCAACTGGCGAACAAAATAAAATGGATTATGCAGCTATAAAGAATGCAGCTATGACATTGCGATCAATTAACCATAAACTACGCCAGCAGATTCTAAAATTACTGGAAGAAAACAAGCGAATGAAAGTAACAGACATTTATGTGAAACTTCGCTTGGAACAATCTGTCGCATCTCAGCACCTAGCGATTTTACGCAGGGCTAATATTGTTTCTACAGAACGTATGGGTAAGGAGATATACTATTCCCTAAATAATAATCGAATTGAACAAGTTGCATTATTTGCCAATAGAATTGCAGCCGAATAGCTTTTATTATCATCATTCACCAAATTAAAAATCTAGCAAATGAACAAAGCAGAATTAATCGAACAAATTGCCAAAGATGCAGGCATTACTAAAAAGCAGGCAAATGAGTCTCTTGAATCATTTACTGGTGCAGTTGTATCTACTTTAAAGAAAGGAGAGACAGTTACTCTGGTAGGCTTTGGTACTTTCTCAGTAACCGCTAGGGCTGCCCGTAATGGTCGCAACCCACAGACCGGTGCTAGAATAAAGATCAAAGCAAGGAAAGTACCTAAGTTCAAAGCTGGTAAAGACTTCTCTGAAAGTATCAATAAGAAGAAGTAATTGAGAGATTATTTATGCTATCTCGATATGTACTTGCATAAATATATGAGGCAGATTTGTGGCAGATGTGTTTCATTTTGTTTCGTCTTGTTTCAGTGATAATGCCTAAATCTCTTAAAAGCACTATTAAGATAAAGCTACAAAAAGCACTTAGTAAGATTTCATAGACTATAATTAAATAATTATGTCCTGTTATTGTTCTGAAATCTCTCCAAATCCTCTACAAAAAAGTTCGACATATTCCCGCCCTTCTCCACTTCAACCGGGAACATCGAACTGATGTTTCCGGTTTTTCTTTTACGCTAATAGAATGTCTGCCGGAATACCAAGCTCACGATGAAATATCTTTGCAAGTTCAAGGCTTAATGGTTTCCTCTTATTGAGCAATGCTGACACATATCCTTTCGAACCTATCTTCCCAACTAAATCCTTGTTTTTCAACCCCTTCTCCTCCATCTTAGCTCTTATAGCATCGATAGGGTCAGGGTAGGGTATTGGAAAATGAGCATCCTCATATTGTTTTATCAGCAATAACGCCACCTGCAACTTCTCGCCTTCTTGACTCTCCGGGCTAATCTTTGAGTCAAACAATTCATCCACCCAATTTAGGTAAGCCAGATATTCTTTCTTTGTTTTAATTATCTTAAGTGTCATAAAATTACTTTTTGTATTGAACGATTGAAACATCAATCTTATCGTATTCTTTGTGCGTTCCAAACCACTTTACCTGTACTGCCTTAAACTCAAAAACAATACGCACAACAAGCCTGTATTTATTTCCCATAACGTTAAATACTACCCGGTCATCTCCAACTAAGCTTGCATTGCCATAAACCTGCTTTAGTTCATTAAAATTCCTGAAAGAGCATTTAACGAATTCGTGATACCACTCTTGTAAAGCAGTTGCCGCTTCAGGATATTTTTTGCAATAAAATAAGAGCGTTGCTCTAGCAATAATGTTATACACTTGACAAAATTAATGGTTTTCTAATAGAAAACCTATTCTAAAAATAGTTTTCAAACATCTCCAAATCTTCAACAAAAAAGTTCGACAAATCCCCGACCCTCTTCCACCAGCTTTAAATCGTCCGCAAGGGCGATTTTTTGTTTTTAGTAGAATGACTTACATCGTTTATATCATTAATTCTGCCACGTTAGATAAGCATTACGTTAGCTATTCCGAAGATGTCATTACACCCGAACACGTAATTGAACTCCATCGACAAATTACCAACTCTCAATTAGCAATAATACCGTGCAGACCTGGGAATATATCGGCCAGATAACAACGATAAAATCTGGCTTTAAACAAAGCGACCTTGTTGTTCCAATGATTGAAAAGTTCCTGGACGGAAAATAAAAAACGATCGATAACAGCACCGTTGCGTCAGATTGAGCATCAGTCGTTAGTATGTATTCCCGATCCATTCCCGCATCAGCTTTGAAACCAGGTCGGGGTTTTCTTCCTGCGGGAAATGGCCACTCGTATCCATCTGATTTATCGTTGCATTTTGAAATCCTGAGGCAAATTTTTCCAGGTAGGATGGGGTTATGAAGGCGTCCTTTGTTCCCCAAATAAACAGGGCAGGCTTAGCCGATATGTTTTCGCGTTTTCGCCAGAGTTCCTCAAACCATTCCTGATCATTCAATAAAGAGAGCGCAAATGCAAGCGTCCCATTCCGTTCTGTTTTGCTGGCAAATGGCCTGGTGTATTGGCTCAATAGAGACCTGCTAAGCTTGTTATCACCAAATGAACGCGGCAGAATAAAACGCGGTGAGAAATTGAGGTACTTATACAGGAATGGCAAAAGGGGGCTTTTCAAAACGCGTGAAAGCCTTATATAGCCTGGGTCATCTTTGCAACTCCATAACCACGAATTAAGTATAACGAAGCCTTTCACTTTTTCGGGATAGTTAATGGCCATATTCATACCGATCGGACCACCGAAATCATGTACCACCATAGTGAAATTTTTAAGTCCAAGTTCAACGACAAATTTCTCCAGCGTCTTACTATGGTTTATTGTTGAATAGTCATAATACTCCGGTTTCTCTGAAAGCCCGAAGCCGATATGGTCGATAGCAATGCAACGATAGTTCTTGCTCAGATTTTTGATGACATTTCGCATGTCAAAACTCCACGATGGGGTTCCATGCACAAATAAAATTGTATCGCCCTGCCCTTCATCAATGTAATGAAGCTTCTGTCCGTTTACTATAAAATAGTTAGCTGCGAACGGATATTCTGCTTTGTTTAGCCACTTGTTCATGATTGGTTTTTTCACAAAGGTGGTATGCCATCAGGAACCAAAACTTGGTATATACCAACATCAGAATTTGACTGTATTGAATAGTTTGCTGAAATTGGTTGAATCAATTCCAAGGTAGGATGCGATATACTTATGCGGCACCAATTGCAGCAAATGAGGACTACGCTGGCAAAATGTTATATATCGTTCTGCAATAGTCAACGAGTGCAGCTCCATATGCCGATTGATCATCCCGGCCAGAATGGCTTCCGTCATTTTTCTAAAGAGCCGTTCGATCTCATGCGACTTATCGAATAATTTTTGCAGGGTACTATAGCCTATACACACCACTTCACTATCGGTCAGGCAAAGCAAAGAATATTTGGACGGTGTTTGAAAAGAAAAAGAATCAGGAATGGCGCAAAGGCTGGGGTGATAAGTGAACGCTACCACATGAGCTTTACTCTCACGCTCAAAATACGATACCTGAACACCACTCACAATAAAGTACAGGTCGCGTTGTATCTGTCCGGGTTTTATGATGAACTCGCCCTTCTTGAACTGCTTCAAATTTAGATTTTCAGTTAACAGCTCGTAGTCAATGTCACTGATCTTGTGGAACTGTCTTAAATAGTCAAGCATCTCCATAAATACAACTAGGGGTCGCTGAAGTGTTTAAAATTCTCATTGATACCAATACCAAATCTAACTATTTTCCGCTACCCGAGATATTTGATTCACCATTAATCCGGAAGGATGATCCTTTGTTTAAGAAGGGTTGATATTCTTTCAGATCCTAGTGTAGGAATCTATTTCTTAAACCCCGGTTGCCCCAGATTATTCACAGATTTACCAAGCAATTTTAGATTTTTCTGCCTGACATCGTATTTACGGATGTGGTTGTGCCCGGCTTTGATGATCTTTATTCTTACTCCCGGCCGCAGATCTGTTTTATCGTTGTCAGCAACACCCACCAGATACACTCTTTTGGTTTGCTTTTTGTCAAAAGTGCGGTGATATATCCTGCTGTTTTCCGTTTCCTCGCTGCTGTTATATATAGCCAGGTCTGTCTTTCTGCCATTAGCGGTTGTCTTAAAGAAATCAGGCTTGTCGCAGCGGTCACTTTTTGATCGTGATCCTAAATAGCACTGTTTTTCCGTCGTCATTATCTGCCGCCAGTGCAAGTGTCATTTCAGACTGTGTCTCAGAGATGATACAGGCAGTCTCAATTTTCTGTCCATGGAATCTGGTGTCTCCTGCCTCAAGATCAATAATACGGTCAGGTACAATGTCCGCTGCTGCTGTTTTACGGGATATATTATTCACCATCCATAAATAGCTTTTACCTATCTCCCCGTCATCATACGAGTTAGCTGTATTTTCTGTTGAGACGGTAAGGAGCAGGCAATCTGATGCCTCCGAATACGCCATGCCTGATACACCGCTAAAAATGCTACCGGAACTACTACCAGTAATCAGCGTCTTAATATTTATCGGTGCGGTTGCCGGCTCCTTCCAGAATCCGGCAGAGGTGAAGATGAGGTGGTTCAGCAGATTGCTCTTATTTCCCCTGGACGACAGTATAACGTTATCCTTCATTCCCGCTGCTCCCTCAATATTCAGATCTGGAATACCTTGCGCCTTAAGCCTCCCATAGAATGGCGCAAGATCATACTTTGTCTTTTCTTTGGTTTCCGTATTCACGATCCAGGCGTTATTGCGGTAAGGATCGAGTGAACCAGAACTGATAAGCAACAATGTGCCCGTGCCATCCTGCAAATGGGTAGCAGCTTCAATGTCCGGTTTTGTTTGCTTTGGTATGGGGCTTTGCACCGAATCTATAATGGTAATGCTATCTACGGCATTAAAATCGGTATCCAACATGATCAGGTAGCCCATATTGTCACCTTGCAGATACAGCTTACCATTGATATACGCCATCGCTGAACCCGAGGCATAATGATTTATTATGGTTGTTTTCTCAAATTTCACTTTTTTGCCACAGCTTGCGGTTAATAACAATAGGGTAAATAAACAAAATCTGCGGCAATAACTGGTTATAGCTGTTCGCATTACAGTGCATTTGCTATCGGGCGTACATAAATTATACCATGATGAAATAAAACAACATGTAAGTATTTGAACATCATGTAATGGCTTAAATATATTCCCACTATATGCGCAGCCATGCAGAAAAAAACGTGGTGAAATATTTATTTATTTATTCGAATTTTTAACGCTATAAAATCACTTTTCAGCGAGTAGCTATTACCTTATATTTGCCGCCCATTCTATGAAGACATTCTCATCCATACAGCAATTATTAGCGACCCTGAGCCGCGAGCAAAAGCTGCTGAGCGAACTGTTTGAAAAAAGAAAATTCCTCTCTTTCAACTACGATTATGCACTTGAATTAGTAGACTTTGATGCTGATAAGATAACAGCCCTCATCGATTATTCGGTAGTAAGGCAGAATGCCAATAACATAGAGCTGGATGATGTGTTCCTGCAGTTTTTTGAGCAGGTGATGGAGGTGAACGAGGATATCAATGCCTCTTACATCAATGAGCACATCCAGAACATAAAGCAGAGCATCATTTATTATCTACAGGAAAATAACGAGACAAGGAAATATGGTTATCTGCGGCAGGTGAAACACGCACTACGCAAAATAGGTGTGATAGCGTTGCGTAATGTAATGGACCTGAACAGGAATATTGACAATACATTCAAAAATGAACCTAACTACAGGATAAAGCAGACAAAGCTGGAGCACCTGGATGAGAAAAGGAACGTGATCTACTCGCTGCTTAACCAGACAGACCACCTTGTATCGGGCGACGAAGAGCAGACGTTTTTCAAAGTTGCTTCAGACGAGGAGTTGAACAGGATCATCATTTTGCTGAAACTGCAACTGAATGAGTGCAGGCACAACCTGATAGATATACAGAAGCAGATAATAGAATACCTGAACCGGATCAAGCATCAAAGCGGTGTTATAGAAAAGCTGAGACAGATAAAATACCTGAAAGACCAGTTTGAGATAAGGAGTAAGACAAACATAAGGGAGGTGCTGGAGGCAAATACTGCGGTTATATTTGAGCCAAACCCTACTTACCCGCTCAATATATCGCTGGACCAGCTTCAGACGGATATTGAAACTGTAGACATCATAAAAAAAGTGGCCCGCAGAATGCGCACCACGGTAAAGGCTATACAGTCGCTTGCCGATAATATCTCGGAAGAATACCTGGAAACGCAGGTGCAGGAAGAGATACAGATCAATTTAGACGAAGTCAAAAACGGCTTCCTTGCAGGCGGCAACAACTTGTTTGATTTTATCTGCAATTACGATTTTGGTAAAGAAGTAAGCTTTGACGATTGTGTAACGATCTACTGCCAGATGATCTCGCAATTTGATACCCTATTTAAAATAACCGATACCTGCAACACGAAAGAGGATATTGAATTTGCAATGGTTTATCCTAAATAATTAAATAAATGCCCGTACCAAAACATACATCGGAAATATTTGAGCTGCTCAGCAAGGGGCAGTTCATATGCTCCAACAGCGGAAAGGATAACATCCGCAAACTTTACAACATCATCGATGAGAACTTCGATGACTTGTACGATTACTTTAAGTCCATAAACCTGGTGCTTGAAAGAGGGGACGAATACTTCATGTTCACACGCGTGGAAAACAAGACGGACCTGGAACGCAAAATGGAAGCCGCTTTTAAATGGATCGACATACTTGATTTTTTTAAAACCGTAGACAATTCGTTTGGTGCAGGCTATCGCTTTACACCTGCCGACATTTTAGTGAAGCTGACAGTAGACGTCAATCTAAAAAACAAACTTGAAGGCCTGAAAAAATATGCAGGGGGAAAAGAAAAGCATGCTGAAATACTGGACAAGGTGCTGGACCTGCTTAGGAGAGACAACTTTATAGAACTGGAAAACGAGATCTCGAACAGCTATAAAGCGCTTGCCTCATTCCACTACCTTGAGCGATTAATATTATCCTTAAATATTCCTGAATTAGTACAGAATGAGATACCTGAATAGAGTTATTTTTATAAATAGTGCGAATGTAAAGTATGCCGATGTGGCCGTGGACGGCAATGTGCATTTTATTGGTACACAGGGTGTAGGTAAGAGTACACTTCTGCGGGCTATCCTGTTTTTCTATAATGCCGACAAATTAAAGCTGGGTATAGAAAAGGGCAAGAAGACATTTGATGAATATTATTTCCCTTTCGGCAATTCCTACCTGGTTTTCGAGGTTATGAGGGAGACCGGTCCTTATTGTGTCATGGCGTTCAAGGCGCAGGGCAGGGTGTGTTTCCGTTTTATCAATGATGAATACAACAAGGATAACTTTATTTCCGAAGATGGAAAGGTGAGAGCCTGGGATAGTGTTCGTGAGATCTTCGGCAAGAAGATAAACTATACCCGGAAGATAGAGCGCTATGAGGAATACCGGGACATACTGTATGGCAACAACATGGGCCTTGAAAAGGATTTCAAAAAATATTCGCTCATAGAAAGCAAGCAATACCAGAACATCCCGCGCACCATACAGAATGTGTTTCTCAATTCCAAACTGGACGCGGAGTTCATAAAGCAGACGATCATTATGTCGCTCAATGAAGAGGATGTGAAGATACGCCTCGACAATTATGCACTTCACCTGAAAGATTTTGATACAGAGCTTTCAGATCTGAATAAGTGGACGGAGGTGAACAAATCGGGAGAGATACCGGTGCGGAAAATGGCAGAGAACATAGCCAGGATACATTCTGCGATCCAGTCGCTGAACCGGGAAAAACAAGAGACCGCTATCCAGTTATTCCATACCTACGACTCAACGGTAGCTGATCTGCCGAAGATGGAGAAACAGCGCGAACAACAGCATAAGTTGCGGCAGGTGGCACAGGATAAGTCTGACGACCTGAAAGGAAAGTTCCAGGCGAAGCGCGAAGAGGTTCAGAAACAGATAAATATACTGGACAATGACCTGAAAAGGGCGAAGACCCGCGCGGATCATTATGAAGAAATAGGCATTAATGACATTATTAAGAGAGTAGAAAGGAAGGAAGATACCGAAACAGGACGTGAGCGGTTGTTGCGTGAGCGTGAACTGCTGAACGCAAAATTCACAGAAATAAACAACCGGTACCTGGCCCTGATAGAACAACAGCAGAATGCATTTAAAAGCCTGGAAATTGAAAACCAGTTTCGTAAAAATAAATTCAGGGAAGAGTTTTTACAATTCAAAGACGAGACCGGCGAGCAATACAAGCAGGCGTTTGCAGAGATCAGGAAGCAACACCAGGCGGCCCTGGAAGTAGCCCGCAACAGCATTGCGCAGAAGAAAGACAATATACACGAGCTAAAGCTGAAGAAACAAAAAGCACAGTTGCAGCGATATTATGAGCAGGAAATAGTAACGATACTAGAAGAGATCACTGAGCTGAAGCAAAAAATTAAAAATGCCAACATAGATATTGCCGACTTCAAAAAGCAAACAGAAACCCTGCAAAAACAGTGGGAACTGGATGTGGAACGCAGCGCCGCCACATACGACCGGAAGATAGAAAAGATGTGGGATGACGGCAAGCAATATACCACTGCAATGGCGGCAATAGATGCGAAGCTGCAAAAGAACAAAGACTCCCTCTATGGCTGGCTGAATACGAATGTGCCCGGATGGGAAAATAACATAGGCAAGGTAATAGACGAGGAACTGGTGTTATTTCAGGAAGGGCTGGCGCCACGCCTTGGTGAAGGCAACGATACCCTGTATGGCTTAAAGATAAACCTGGAAGACATAGATAAAACAGTAAAAACTGTGGCAGACTATGAACAGGACAAGCTGAAACTGCAGCAAACCGCAGATACCAACAGGGCAAATGTTACTTCCCTTACCGAACAGAAAAATGAGGAAGCAGATAAGCTGAAGAGCCGGTACCAGACCAAAATAAAAGACCTCAACAATGCCCGCAAGCAAATGGAATACGAGCTGCAGCGCGGCAAGGGCCAGCTTGAAGCCAATGAGGTAAAGCTTGCCGACTTGCAGAGAAAAGCAGCCAGTGAAAAAGAAGCATTGCTGCTACAGGTGGAGCAGGAAATAAACGCCGCATCTGAAGAACTGATCAATGAAGAAAAGAACTACAGCAGCATAGAAGCAGGCATTCAAAAACAAATAGACAATAAGGAAAAAGAGCAAAACAAAAAGATAAAGGCGGAAGACCAGCGCATAAAAGAACTGATAGCTGTAAATGACAGTGAACTTGACACAAAAAAACACGAAACAGAAGAGCGTATTAAAGAAATAAAACACCAGCAGACCAACGATCTGAAAAATGAGGGCGCCGATATCCTGAGGCTGTCGGAGATAGAGAAAGACCTGGCTGTTCTGCAAAGAGAGCTGGACTTTATAAATGCCAACAGGGACAAAGTTGCCGAGTACAACAAGGACAAGCGCGAACTGCTTGACCACATAGACCGGTTCAAAACAGAAAAGCGGCTGAAAGAAAGCCAGCAGGAAAACGAGCAGGAAAAGTATAACCTGCAAAAGCAAAAACTGCACCACGAAATAGAGCAGATACAGGCGATCATTTCAGAATTAGACAACCGGCTGGCCACGATCAGGGAAGGTATCACCGCATTCGATGGTTTCCGGCAGACGGATCACTTCGCGCAGATCGCGGGTTATGAGGGAATGCCAAATGTCCTCAAGGAAAGTACCTCCGGCCTGAAGCCGCTTATTGAAACGCTGAATGGTAAAATATACATCATACAGGAGCGCTACAATGACCTTCAAAGCGCTATCAATAAATTTCTTGGTAATTTTTACTCGCAGAATATTTTCGGGTTCAAAACAAATCTCGCCGACCGCGAGGAGTTTATAACCTTTGCAGAAATGCTGTACGAATTCCTGGAAGAAAACAAAATATTGCAGTATGAGAAGCGTGTGAATGAACGCTTTGCCACGCTCATCAGGCAGATAGGAAAAGAAACAACCGAGCTTACCTCTAAGGGAGGCGAAATACAAAAGGTAATAACAGATATAAACCGCGATTTTGAAGAGCGGAATTTTGCGGGAGTTATTAAGAGCATTCGTCTGCAGCTTTCAGAAAGCCGCAATGCGATAGTGACGTTACTGCAATCGATAAGAGAGTTCAATGACAAGAACAGTATGAGCCTTGGCGTTGTAAACCTGTTCTCATCAGGCGACACCGAAGGGCAGAACAAGAAGGCCGTAGCGCTGCTTAAAGAATTTGCCAGGGAGATAAACGCACGTAAAGAAAAAGAGATTGGGCTTGCTGATTCTTTCGAGCTGCAGTTCAGGATAGTTGAAAACGAGAACGACAGCGGATGGGTAGAGAAGCTTACCAATGTAGGCTCAGAAGGTACCGACATACTTGTGAAAGCTATGATAAACATCATGCTGCTGAATGTGTTCAAAGACAGCGCATCAAAACGCTTCAAAGAGTTCAGGTTGCATTGTATGATGGATGAGATAGGTAAGCTGCACCCTAACAATGTTAAGGGCATCCTCAAATTTGCTAATGACAGGAACATACTGCTCATTAACAGTTCTCCCACTTCATTCAACGCTACGGATTACCGCTATACCTACCTGTTGTCTAAAGACAGCAAGCATGTTACCACCGTAAAACGATTGATAAAGAAAGGAGCTGAAGTAATGGCATGATGATACCGCTCTCCATAGCTAAAAAATTGGCCCTGCTTGCACAAGGGGCACAACTACCCGCAAGCGGGCTGAAACATATAGTTATTGACGAGCTCATCAGCGAAGGTATTATTGTAGCCCGTATGGCAGGGCGCACTAAAAGCACCCTGCACTTACCGGATGTGAATGCACTGAGCAACTATCTCTATAACAAATGGAGTATAGGAGATCTGCCATTATATGTGCAAACGCATGAGAATGAAGATGCCACAAGAGGAGATCTTATTGCGGCAAGCAATGATTCAAAAGCGGCCCTAAGACGCACATTCAAAGGCTTCCTGGTGAACAGTTATACACCAGTAAGCTGTTTGTTAAACGATATTCCGATCGTTATTTATCCGCCTGGGGGTACATTTCAGTTCATCAGCGATTTCGAACATTTCGTTCCACCGCAGGATGTAGTAATTGTAGGCGTGGAAAATGCCGAGAATTTCCGGCTGGTGGAAAAGCAGCAGCACCTGTTTGCTGATATGACTGTACTTTTTGTAAGCCGCTATCCGCAGCAGCAAAGCGGCGATGTGATGAAATGGTTATTGTCACTTCCCAATCGTTATCTGCATTTTGGCGACTACGACCTTGCCGGTATAAACATATACCTGCAGGAATATAAAAGGCACCTTAACGATCGTGCTTCGTTCTTTATTCCTCCCAATATTGAAGAACTTATAGAAAAACACGGAAACAGGAGATTGTATGACCAGCAGCAGCTCAATAATGCAGCGATCACCGAAGACTCCTTGAAACAACTTATCTCATTGATACATAAACACAAAAAAGGACTGGAACAGGAAGCACTACTGATATGAAATATCCGTTAATGTTTTCTAAACAAGGCCTTCGTAGTCTATAATTGTCCTACTTTCGCGCCTCATTTATAAGGGCGGCGGCTGATTTGTGCATGTGCCGCTGGTGTGCAAAACAAAAAATATGAAGAAAATAATTGGTTACAGGAAGCTATTGGGCGTGCACGAAAAGACGGAGCTGGCAGAATTAAAGACCATTTACCGCAACCTCATGAAGGACTGGCATCCTGACAAGTTCAATGACGATCATGAACAAAAAGAGCTGGCCGAGGCAAAGAGCAAGCACATCATAGAAGCCTATCACTTCCTGGTGAGTATAGCGCCGGAGACCCGCGCGCTGACTTTCGCCGAATACACTATTACTACCACTTCAGTGGGCATAGTGGATTTTGAATACAAGAACGAAACCCTGCAGATCAACTTTATCGATGGCAACAGCTATGAGTATTTCGGCGTCCCTAAGGCGCTATACGTAAAGCTGGTCAACGCCCCCGCGCTGGGACGTTTTGCACGCAGGCACATTTACAGCTCATTTCCATATAGAAGTGCGGGTAAGATAGTGGCCGAACAGGCACAGGCGGTTTAGTTGTTTTGCCGGCAATATCGCTGCGCCGGCGATAATTGTTAACTTGAACGCTCGGGTATTATAGTTAATTTTGCATCCTTATGAAGAAAACATTTTTACTTCTTACGCTCGTATTTCCGTTTTTTTGCGTCGCCCAGGTGCCTCCGGGATACTATTTGTCGGCTGAAAACCTTAACGGTGAATATTTACGGGTAGCGCTTACAGGTATCATTCGTACTCATACTGTGCTTACCTATACTCCCGGCCTTTGGACCGCATACTATTCAACAGACGTGAAGCCCAATGGTAAACTATGGGATACCTACTCCGATATTCCCGGCGGCACGCCCGCTTATGAGTACACAATGGGCGCCGACCAGTGCAGTAGTTCAAGCCCAACCGCCGAAGGCGGATGCTACAACCGTGAACATACATGGCCTCAAAGCAAGTTCGGAAGCGCCGCACCTATGCAAACAGATCTGTTTCTTGTTTACCCTTCCGATTACTACGTGAACAGTAACCGCAGCGATCTGCCATATGGCATTGTGGGAACTGCAACGAAAACCTTTACCAACCATAGCAAAATAGGTAACAACACTTATACCGGCGCTCCGGCGGGCAATTGTTACGAGCCCAATGACTCGTTCAAAGGCGATCTTGCACGTACTTACTTCTACATCTCCACCTGCTACCGCAATGATAGCGCGGCCTTCTCAAACTGGGAGATGGCAACACAGGTAAACCTGACGCCATGGACCGCACAAATGCTCCTGGAATGGCATCACAACGACCCGGTAAGCCAGAAAGAAATAAACAGGAATAATGCCGCTTATACCATACAGGGCAACCGGAACCCATTCATCGACCGCCCGGAGTTTGCCGATTGTATCTGGGGAACAGGTAACTGCATTGGTCTTGGCGTCACTTCACCCGCCGGTAACAGATCCGCATTTTCATTATTCCCCAATCCGGCCACCAGTGAAATAACTATAAACTGGAATAACGCAGGCGATGAGTCCGGTATTAAAGTATACGACCTTACAGGCCGCATTGTTTGTTCCTTAACCACTGAAAAAGGGGGGAACAAAGCAGTAATTCCGGTGTCCAATCTGCCAAAGGGTATGTATTATCTGCAGCTTGCTACCGCCGGTGCTACAGAGGTTCAGAAGTTTATAGTGGAATAAGGGCTCAATTTTTCAATTCCGGCTTGCGCCACACAACCAGTCGCCAGGCCACTTCGGCGGTGAGCAAGACACAAACTGCAAAAAGCGCCGGCTTGATCACCTCGTTTGCCGAGGATAATACGCCTGTAAGCGCTACGATATAGACACCCAGTGGCAAAGCCGCCAACACACATAGTGCCGGCACACCAAGTGGAATCTTGAACGGGCGGTGAGCGCCAGGATCGGTTATCCTTAGCTTTATCAGCGAGATATACTCCAGGAACAGACCTGCACCGTATATCGTTACATCAATGATTATAAGCTCTCCGAATGTCCACAACGTCATAATGCTGATAATTACGGAGCATACCATTATAGAAATATAGGGTGTATGAAAAGTAGCGTGAAGCTTGCTGAATATAGTTGGCAGCAGGCCATCATCGGCCATTGCCTTCGGTAGCCTGGAGACCGCCAGCAGGTTTGCACTATACAGGCCCACTGTGCTTGCCATCCCTGCAGCCGCAATGAGCACACCCAGCCATCGTCCGCTGATCAGCTCGCCCAATGCCGGGAAACCATCCCTGGTAAGCACCTCATAATTGATCCTGGATTGTTGCGCCACCAGTATCACCAATACATAGATCACGATCACGGTAGCAAACGCTATAGCCATAGATACAAGATAAGACCGCAGCGGGTGCTCCACCTCCTCTGCATAGGTGGTCACATTATCCCACCCCAGGCAGTTCCACATGATGGTATAGAGACTGAGGCCTATTGATGAATAGCTCAAACCTTTCAGCGATGGTGCCGGCAGCACTATCTCCGCCGGATGATGCAAAAAGAATACGACAAACAGTACAATGAACGGCACCAGCACCATTGCGGCAAGTAACAACGATATCCGCCCCACCTGCACGATACCTAATATATTGATAACCGCAGATGACCAGATGATCAGCAGGCAAAGCGCTATTTTATACGCCGCAATAGCCGGCCAAAGGAACGTAGCATATTGCACAAACAAAACCGGGTAAATGGCAAGGTCCACAAAGGTGTAAAACCACGTCCATAACCCTTCATAAAAGCCCCATCGTGTGCCCAGCGCGTGCTTCACCCACTTATAATAGCCTCCTGTTATAGGCATCATGCCGTTCAGTTCCAGTACCGTGAATATTGCCGGCACGTCCCACAAAAACGGAATAACAACAAGCAATAACAATGCACCGTGTTCACCGGCATATGCCAGCAAGGGCTCCAGCCCATATGGCCCGCCTGAAACAGTAAAAAAGATCACCGCGGCAAGATGCAGCGGCCTTATCTTCTTTAGTGTTTTAGAGGGTTTCATTGTCATTAAAATGTGTGTTCCCGGTACGTGGCAGGCACAAAATACGTAGAGACGCAATGCGTTGCGTCTCTACCCAAAAAAATATATTAATAAATCAATCTAAGCCTTCACACCATCCGGAAATACAACCGGTATTCCTTTTTCGGCCTTCATTTTCGCAAAGCCACCCAGCACATTGCGGAGATTATGATAACCATGGCGCTTCAGCAATGAAGCCGCGATCACTGAGCGGTAGCCGCCGGCACAATGCACATAAAGATTATTGTCGTCGTCTATCATAGCCACATTCAGCGGATCGGCCAGTGTATCCAGCGGCATATTCACCGCTCCTTTCACATGAGCAGTTTCAAACTCCGCAGGCTTGCGCACGTCTATTATCTCAAGCAGGTTGTCGTGAGGTATATCCATGGCCAGTTCGTCGGGTTCTATGTCTATGATCATATCTATTTCCTCACCACTGTTCTGCCATGTTTCATAGCCACCTTCCAGGTAACCCTGCACATTATCTATGCCCACACGGGCAAGGCGGGTAATGCTTTCTTTTTCCTTACCGGGCTCAGTAACCAGAACCAACGGTTGCTTATTGGGTATCAGCGTTCCGGCCCATTCTGCATAACGACCATCAAGCCCTATGCTTATCGATCCCGGTACAAAACCGGAAGTAAAAACGGTTGCAGCCCGCGTATCCAGTATCCATACATCATCACTGTTCACAACTTCCTTGAATTTGGCTACGCTTAGCGGGTGTAAACCTTTTTCGTAAACCTCATCGAGGCTGTCGTATCCTTCTTTGTTTATGCGCGCATTTACCGGGAAGTAAGACGGTGGCGCGTTCAGCCCTGTTGTTACCGCCTTGATAAATTCTTCCTGTGTCATATCCTTCAGCGCATAATTAGTTGCTTTTTGTGCGCCGATAGTGCTGAACGTTTCGGGTCCCAGCGCCTTGCCGCAGGATGAGCCAGGCCCATGTGCCGGGTACACAATAATATTATCGTTGAGTGTTTTTATTTTGTTTTGCAGGGTTTCGTACATCATCCCGGCCAGCTCTTCCTTGGTCATGTTGCCGCTGAAAAGGTCAGGCCGGCCTACATCTCCCACAAATAGCGTGTCGCCCGTGAAAATGCAGTATGGCTCGCCTGCTTCGTCGTGCAGGAGGTAGCAGGTGCTTTCCAATGTATGACCTGGCGTATGTATTGCCTTTATTTTCAGCTTCCCTACCATGAACTCTTCACCATCCTTTGCCATATGTATCTTGAAGGATGCCTCGGTCTTTGGCCCATATACGATCGGCGCTCCTGTCTTCTGCGCCAGCTCTATATGCCCGCTCACAAAGTCTGCGTGAAAGTGCGTTTCAAATATGTATTTGATCTTCACACCCTGTTCTTCCGCCATTTGCAGATAGGTATCCACATCCCTCAGGGGATCAATTACCGCTGCCTCTCCGTCACTTGCTATAAAATATGCGGCCTCACTCAGGCAGTTGGTATATAATTGCTTTATTTCCATACTATATTTGTTAGTGCTGCAAAGTTAATATAAACCGCTTTCGTACGGGTTATTCATGTATAAATATACTTTATGACGCATTTTGTTTCACTATCGAAGAATCTAATCCTGCTTTTTCTGGCGCTTGGTATGTGCACTGCAGCCATTGCTCAGGAATATGTTTACGTAAATACGGCAAACCTGCTGCTGCGCGACCGGCCAGAAATCAAATACAATGTCTATAATGTTTTGCAACCGCCATGCAGGCTAAAAGTAATATCCGATGACAATATGGGCTATGACAGCAAAGCGGTAAACGGCCGGTACTATCACGTTGTGTTAATTAAACATGATGATCAGGCAAAACGCTCTTACAGCTCCTATGGATGGGTAGAGAAAAAATACGTAGTGAAAAGCATGGCAAAAGTAACCGCTCACTACAGCGACAGTACCGCTGTGTCGTTTATTGACATACCTGTCTCAGGAGATCTTTCCACACTAAACTATCGCAGCTATCCTTACCCAAAGTATAAAGGCGGCGAAGAACACTTTGGCCCTGAATACAAACGAAAATATATAAAAGGACCGCGTGGCGGGTGCTATTATGTGAATGAAAAGGGCAGGAAGGTATACGTAGATGCGAGTATGTGCAAGTAGCAGACTTATACCGAAAACTGCGGTTATTTATGCTACGCATAAGTAGCTAAGCCGTAATGAAATGACTGTTATTTTTCGTAAATTTGTTTGTGCGGAATCAAACAAAATATCATCTCGGAGTTGAGATTGACAAGCTAACGAATAGTATTGTCAATAAAATTTCGGGTGATAGTTTTCCTACCGAAATTCATGAAGTAACAAGAGATGATTTGAAAACTGTTACTAAAAAGAACGGCTGGTTGTTTGGGTGGGCTGCTGAATATAAATTGAAAGACAGAAAATTATTTAAGTTAACGATAGTGGGAAATACTAACATAATTCAGGGTTGGTTAGTATTAGTGATTATTCAGACCACTATTATCTTCATCTGATCGAAAGTGCTCCTTTTAACATGGGAAAGGAAAAACTTACGAAGGTGTGCCGGGTAATCTGTTTGCTTTTACTTGCAAATGTTCGAAAGATAAAGGCTACGACGGGTTTGTTTCATTTACATCCAAAACCAAACTAATTGAACATTATACTAAAAGTATTGGTGCAGTACATGTTGGCGGACATAAAATGATCATTTTTCCTGAAAACGCAAATAGATTGATTGATAAGTACTTTCAAACATAAGATATGGGATACATTAAAGAGCCATACGGAATTGATTTTGTGGTAGACCCAAAACCATTGACAGACAATGACCGGAAAATGATTAGTGAAGTAATTGCACACTACAAGGCAACAGGCCGTAAAAAATCGTTCGCCACAATTTCTGAACGCAGGAACAGAAAGAAGACCTCAGCAAAAGCTTAGTCTCCTTTCGTCCAACATGGCAATATCGTATGCCTGCTAAAATTGTCTAATTTCGCAGTTATGAATCTCTCTGCTCCATCGCAAATAGCCAATTACATAGCAGGCTCAATGCAGGCTCCGCTAAACGGTAAGTACATAGACAATGTAAATCCTGCCACCGGCGAAGTATACAGCCAAACACCCGACAGCGACATTAAAGATGTGGAAGAAGCTGTGGGCGCTGCACGTGCAGCGTTCCCGATATGGAGCACCACGCCGGTAGAAGACCGCTTCAAAATACTCAACCGCATAGCCGAGCTGATAGATGAAAACCTGGATGCACTGGCGCTTGCGGAGACCAATGACAATGGCAAGCCCCTTTGGCTGAGCAAGCGGGTAGATATCCCTCGCGCCTCCAGTAACTTCCGGTTCTTTGCAGCCGGCATTATGCACTTCAATACGGAGAGCCATAATATGGAGGATAAGGCGATCAACTACACCCTGCGCAAACCAATAGGCGTTGTAGGTTGCATCTCTCCATGGAACCTCCCGTTGTACCTGTTTACCTGGAAAATAGCGCCTGCACTGGCTGCTGGCAATTGCGTGGTGTCAAAGCCCAGCGAGGTAACACCTATGACGGCCTACCTGCTTAGCATAATATGCCAGGAGGCAGGCCTGCCACCGGGTGTACTGAATATATTGCATGGCACAGGTCCTGGCTGCGGCTCAGCCATAGTAGCCCATCCCGATATTAAAGCAATATCATTTACCGGCAGCACACGTGCGGGCAGGGAAATAGCAAGTATTGCTGCGCCCATGTTTAAAAAAGTATCCCTCGAGCTTGGCGGCAAGAACCCAAATATCATCTTCGCCGATTGTGATTGGGACAAGATGATGCGCACTACTTTACAGTCATCCTTTAGCAACCAGGGCCAAATATGCCTGTGTGGCAGCCGGGTGCTGGTAGAAGAAAGCATCTACGAAAAATTCAAAGAAGAATTTATAGCCCGCGCCAAAAAACTTACGAACGGAGACCCGCTTGATGAACATACTAAACAAGGAGCAGTAGTGAGTAAACTGCATTTTGACAAAGTGCTCGGTTGCATAGAATTGGCTAAACAGGAAGGCGGCAAAATACTGCTGGGTGGTAAGGCAGTGAAAGGAACCGGCCGTTGTGAAAATGGCCTGTTCATAGAACCTACCATCATTGAGGGTCTTGGCCCACACTGCCGCAGCAATATGGAAGAGATATTTGGCCCTGTTGTTACATTGCAATCATTCAGCAATGAGGAAGAAGCCCTCATGCTCGCCAACACCAGCGACTATGGCCTCTCTGCTACTATATGGACACAGGATGTGAGCCGTGCTAACAGGGTGGCTGCACAGGTACATAGTGGTATCATCTGGGTAAACTGCTGGCTGCTCCGCGATCTGCGCACTCCCTTCGGCGGCTTCAAAAACAGTGGCGTAGGCCGTGAAGGTGGCTGGGAAGCCTTGCGCTTCTTTACGGAACCTAAGAATGTTTGTATCGAACTATAAAACAGAAACCCCCGATTTTCGGGGGTTTCAAATGCTGTAAAAGATGCGCTGACTATCTGCCGCCGTTGCTGATGAAATCGTTCAGATCAGTCTTGCTGGCGTCAAAATCAAAAATACTGCCCACTTTAAAGTAGTTGCCTTTATCGGTTGTTTTACCATAAGCAAACTTTGCAAAATCAAGCTTCGAAGCCTCGAATGAAAACAGCTTGCAAATCGTCATTACCTGCTCAGTAGAAACACAATTGCTGGCAAGGATAGATTTTGCCGTTGACAGCTTTGTATCTTCAAAACTTGCTTTTTGTATAGTTTCTTTGGCCGACTTAAAACTACCGAAGTCCATTGGGTATTGGCAGCCTGCAGGTTGTGCAGCCGGTTGCGGCTGGCTGTAGTTGCTTTCTGAAGAAGACGTGGTAGTAGTTCTTGTCACAGTCGTTTGCGTAGTTGTAGCATTCATATTCACATCCGGAACATTTACACTGATGCTTACACCCGGCGCGCTTACATTCATCGATGCGTTCGGGTTTACCTGTGTAGTAGTCACCGTGGTCTGTGTTACAGTGTTTGCCGCAGGCGGCGGTGGCGCTTCCTGGCCATAGTGCATCACATATACGTCTGCAGGTGGTGTATAATTTGGCTGCACTGGTTGCGCAGAAAAGTAACGGAGCTTCATTTCCCCATCCTTATTCTTTATCTTATATACTACATCCGCCGGTGCATTAGTGGACGGATCATTTACCGGGATATTCTTATCAACAGCAGCTTTGGCATTATCCTCAAAAACGATCTTTGCCTTGTAATAGGGCTGTGTAAGCCCGTCAATGCGCACATTGGCCATGGCAACATTATTCTGCTTCTGGCCATTAAGGAGCAGGAAGAATTTATCCCCGTCTTCTGAGAATATTGTAATAGAACTGCCCTGTGCAAAAGAGAGCATAGGAAGCAATACGATGGAAAGCAGTAAAGCAAGTTTTAGTTTCATAAATCGTTCATTTTGTGGTGCAAGGATAGTAAAAAAAATTTATTTGCTGTGTTTTTCTGGTGTTAAAACAAACTAAAAACATTATATATGCTTGCTATCGCTTGTTCTCCAAAACAGTACTTTTACAGGAACGCAACACTTGATCGTTAAAATCGAGATACCATGCTTAATATCAGCTTTAACCCTTTCCCCTTAATTACTACCGAGCGACTGGTACTGAGACGTATGTCGGAAGATGATGCCGCTGAAATGTTCTTTCTCCGGTCTGACGAACAGGTCATGAAATATATTGACCGCCCCCGCGCTCAGTCGGTCGACGATGGGCTGAAATTCATACGCATGATAAACGAGGCCCTGCTTAATAACGAATACATAAACTGGGCAATAACACTAAAAGGCGAAAATAGACTTATCGGTAACATATGTTTCTGGCGTATAGAAAGAGAGCACTTCCGCGCAGAAATCGGTTATGTGCTTCATCCCGCACACCAGGGCAAGGGAATTATGAATGAAGCGGTAACGGCAGTACTGGATTATGGTTTTAAGGAAATGAAACTTCACTCGGTTGAAGCAAATGTAAACCCCGAAAATGGGGCTTCTATTAAGCTTCTGGAAAGAATTGGCTTTATTCGTGAAGGCTATTTTAAAGAGAATTATTTCTTCGATGGCAAATTCCTCGATTCCGCTATTTATTCTTTGATAACACCGCTAAGGAACGTTGACTAAATAAGTTCGACCATATTGCGAAGTTATTTTTCTTTTTTATGAGGCATACCCGCAAGGGTACGGGCGAAGCTCTATCTGCGAATAATGCATTATTTAAAGACTTTTACAACGAAATAAAAATGGAAAAGAACGAGTAAGATGGTCGAACTTATTTAGCCATCATTCCGGGAATAGTTTTTTGATTAATTTTACCATATGCGCTTTGCAGATCTCGACCTCGAAAAATCATATACATACGCTGATTACTTCAAATGGAAGTTTGAAGAGCGCGTGGAATTAATAAAGGGCAAAGTTTTTAGAATGAGCCCTGCACCAAACAGGTTCCATCAAAAACTTGCGGGGTTAATACATGCACGTATGCACGTTTTTCTTGAAGATAAACCATGCGAGGTATATACCGCTCCGTTCGATGTACGCATCCCACGTAAATCAAAAAATGACAAAGAAATTATTACTGTATTGCAACCGGATGTTTGTGTTATCTGTGACTTGTCCAAACTGGACGACAAAGGTTGTATTGGCGCACCGGATATTGTAGTTGAGGTTTTAAGTCCCGGAAATAATACGAAGGAGCTGAAGAAAAAGTATGATGTATACGAAGAATCCGGTGTAAAAGAATATTGGGTAGTAAGCCCGCAGGACCAGTGGCTGCGTATCTATACCCTGACAAAAGGGAAATTTCTGGAATCACCCTATCTGTTGGCCGGCGATTTTGCTGCTTCCGCGGTGCTGCCAGGCTTTTCATTGAATGTTGCTGAATTGTTTAAGGGTATTGAGCCGCAACAGTAACTAACATTTGCCCGGTGTGCTCACCATACCTGCACTTCCCGTTCCAGTTCTATATTGAACTTCTCTTTCACCGACTTCACGATCTCACCCGATAACTGCCAGATGTCATTTCCTTTTCCATGCGCATAGTTCACCAGCACAAGTGCCTGTTTTGCATGCACACCTATATCGCCCCTTCTGTATCCTTTCCAGCCGCATCGTTCTATTAGCCATGCAGCAGGCACCTTCACCCGCAGCTCATCCACCGGGTAGGAAGGCACCGTATCATAAAGCCCACATAACTGTGCATACTGTATTTTCGGGATCGTGGGGTTTTTAAAAAAGCTGCCCGCATTGCCTATTTGTTTCGGATCCGGCAGCTTGCTCGTTCTTATGTGCATCACTGCATAGGCTATAGCTTTTGCAGATAACTCGAACACGCCCATATTTTCCAGCTCTTCTTTTATTGCTCCGTAACTGGTATTGTATACCGGCTTCTTACTCAGTTTATACACTACCGATGTGATGAATGCCTTGTCCTTCAACTGCCGTTTAAAAATACTGTCCCGGTAGCCGAAAGAGCATTCGCGGTTGCTATAGGTCAGAAAGGTTTTTTCTTTCCAGTACCAGAATGTAACACTTTCAATAGTTTCCTTTGCTTCCACTCCATATGCTCCTATATTCTGCATAGGCGATGCACCTACCGTGCCGGGTATCAGGGCCAGGTTCTCAATTCCGCCCAATCCATTATTAATAGCGTGAAGCACAAGGTCGTGCCATACTTCACCAGCCTGCACATTAAGCCATACATAGTCTGCATTTTCTTTCTCTACAGTAATTCCCTTCAGCTTGTTGTGTATCACCAGGCCGCTGACGGGTTGGGTTAGCAATATGTTGCTGCCACCACCCAGCACATGTTTCTTTTGCGTCAGTTCGGTTACCTCCGGCAGATCATCAATGTCTCTCAATTCCGTAAAATACTCCGCCGGTACATCTATGCCGAATGTATTGTAAGGTTTAAGGGAGATATTTTGTTGCAGCTGCATTTGATAATTCTTCTTTTGCTTTTATTTTGATTTTGTTACCCGTCATTACATAGCTTCCAGTTCCTTTATCATATCAATAATTGAGATGGCTGCAATTCCTTTTCCTACCGGAACGCGCTCTTTTCCCGGATATACAATATAGCGCTTTGTTGCCTCAATATCCTCCGATCCCAAATGAAAACCTTTGGAAACAGTTGGTGTCATAGAGCGCTTTATCTCAATTGCGTACCTGGTCTTTGCATCCTTTTCTATCACGAGATCTATCTCTGCGCCTGCCCCTGTCCTGTAATACCATGCCGTATACGATTCGGGCAAGGCGAACAGGAGACTTTCAATAACAAAGCCTTCCCAGCTGCCACCTACCACCGGGTGACCCAGCAAATCGTCCATTGTTGTAAGATTAAGCAAGGCATGCGTAAGCCCGCTATCTCTTATATAAACCTTTGGCGACTTTACCAGCCGCTTACCTATATTGCCCGACCATGGCCGTAGCGTGCGCACCAGCAAAAGGTCTTCCAGCAGTTCCACATATCTTTTAGCCGTTGGCGCAGAAACATCAAGATTTGCACCCAGTTGTGCGAAATTAAGTTGTCCTCCCTGGCTATATGCCAGCATTGTCCACAAGCGCCGTAATGTGGTTGCCGGTATCCTTGGCCCGATCTGGGGTATGTCCCTTTCAAGATAAGTTCCGATAAAATTTGTCCGCCATCTCAATGCAGCGGCATCATCGCCGGCAAGAAAACTATCGGGAAACCCTCCCCTAAGCCATAACTTATCCTGCTCGCCGGGTAGATCATAATTTATTTCAGATACATTCAAACCTGGGAGTTCTTTATAAGCAATGCGGCCTGCAAGGGTTTCTGAAGATTGTTTCAAAAGCTCAAGCGATGCCGAACCCAGTATCAGAAACTGACCGGTTCTGAATCCTTCCCTTCTCCGGCTGTCGATGACGCCGCGCAGAACCGGAAACAATTCCGGCACGCGCTGTATTTCATCAAGGATAATTAATGTACCCTTGTGCTGCTCCAGGTAGTCTTCCGGCTCTCTGAGCTTAAAGACATCAGAAGGCTTTTCCAGATCGAGGTAGATCGGGGTTGGATCAAATGCAGAGGTAACCTCCAGGGCCAGGGTTGTTTTACCTATTTGCCTGGGCCCAAGAATAGCCACGGCAGGAAACTCCTGCAAGAGACTTGTGATTTCCTTTTCCGCTTTTCTGCCAACCATCCTTGCAAATATAATATTACATTTTCGATTTGCAAGGTAAAACGTCAATTTTACAAACTTTACCTTGTAAATATAACATTACGTTTTCGATTTACAAGATAAAAAGCTATACAAATATGCTTTATCTTAAATTTTTCCCACAAACCTCACCCCCAATCCGCTACCACCACTTAGCTTTATAATTCCATTATCATACGATAATCCCTCCCCTACATCTTCTTTCAGCAACAACGGACCATCAGCATCTACTTCATCAAGCAATGGCAACAGGTTTGCAACCGCTGCTGTACCGATCGTGCTTTCGTTCATCGAGCCCATCATCACCTTCAGCCCCAGGGCCCGCGCCTCTTTTATCATACGCATAGCCGGTGTTATACCCCCGCACTTGGTAAGTTTGATATTAATGCCATGAAAGCCATCAGCACATTTTTTCACTTCATCCTCCGTCCGGCAGCTTTCATCGGCAAACAACGGCAACGGTGAAATCTGTTTCAATTCTTTCATTTCCTCCACCTGCTCCTTAGGCAGGGGTTGCTCCACCATAGTTACACCCAGCTTCTGCAATTCCGGCAGCAGCCTTTTTGCCTCATCCAGCGTCCAGCCTTCATTGGCATCCACGCGGAAGGGGGCATTGGTGTGCTGCCTCAACGCGGCAAGCCGCTCTATATCGTCCGCGCTACCCGTCTTTATTTTATATATAGGCCAGGGGTGGGCATCCATTTTAGCTACCATATGCTCTATCGTGTCCAGCCCTATAGTATAATCCGTGACCGGTGCCTTTTCCCAGTTTATGCCCAGGAGCTTGTGCAGTGGCATCCTGCGCATTTTTGCAAATAGGTCCCACCCGGCTATATCCAACGCTGCCGTAAGAAAATGCTGACCGGGTATAAGATGATGCAGAAAATGCCAGAAACGCTGAGGGTCCGTAAGAGCATACCGCTCTATCATCGCGCGCTTGCTTTCCAGCGATTCCACCATCTCCGGCACTGTGATATTATAATAGGAGATCGCAGGCGCCTCGCCATACCCGGTCATGTCTGCCAGGCCCAGCGAAACGATCAGCGTAGGCTGGTGCGTCTTTGTTCCTTTGAATATGGTAAAAGGATATTCAAAAGCCAGGTCAAATGAATAACGTCTTAATTGTAACATTCGGTAAAATTGCGACTATTTTTGCTTTGTGATGTTGAAAGGAAATGTACATCTAAATTTGCTCATAATTATTTAGCTTTTTCATTTTATACTTTGGGATTTTGAGTTTTAACTTTTGACTTTACAAATATGCCGAAAGTCCCGTTTTGGGTTTTTATTTTTATTGCAATAATTTACTTCACGGCTATCCGGGTAGACACCATGGATATTGATGCATCTCAGTATGCCGAGATAAGCCGGGAGATGATGAAAAGCGGCGACTACCTGCATGTCTACGACCGCGGATTGAATTACCTCGACAAACCACCCTTCCTTTTCTGGACCAGCGCTGCCAGCATGAAGATATTCGGCGTCAATAACTTTGGTTATAAGCTGCCGTCCATATTGTTAGCGCTGCTGGCACTATATGCCACTTATCGGCTCGCAAGGCTGTTCTACGGAGAAGTTACCGGGCGAATGGCCGCACTCATACTCGCCACCTGCCAGGGTATGTTTCTGATGACCAACGACATTCGCTGCGACACCATACTCATGAGCTGGGTCATCACTGCTGTGTGGCTGGTACAGGAATGGATGGTGCGCCACAAAGTACAATACCTCTTTTTAGGCTTCGCAGCCATTGCTTTTGGCATGATGACGAAGGGGCCCATTGCATTAATGGTGCCCGTTTTCTGTTTTGCATCAGACTGGGCGCTGAAACGCCAATGGCGCAGTTTCTTCCGTCCTGCCTATGTTATCGGACTTCTGATCATTGCCGTATTGCTGATACCTATGAGTATTGGCCTCTATCAGCAGTTCGATCTCCACCCGGAAAAACTTATTGATGGCAGGCATGGTGTTTCCGGTCTCCGGTTTTTCTACTGGTCTCAGAGCTTTGGCCGCATCACCGGCGAAAGCCCCTGGAAAAATGACGTGGATATCAGCTTCCTGCTGCTCAACATGCTTTGGTCGTTCCTCCCCTGGATATTCCTTTTTGTCACTGCGCTGATATTAAATGTTATACAGCTCGTAAAACAAAAGTTCCGCCTGCAGCCGCAGCAGGAGTGGGTGAGCACAGGCGGTTTTCTCATCACTTACCTGGCGTTGGGTTCGTCTTCTTATCAGTTACCCCACTATATTTTTGTAGCATATCCGCTCGCTGCCATAGTTACCGCTAAGCTGCTCTGGGATATTATCGAAGGAGGGCGATATAAGACCTTCCTCCGCATCATGCAGCCATTCCATATTGCTATTAGCTTTTTGCTATTGGCAGCATCGCTCATTCTTATGGTCTACGCTTTTCCGCAGCGGCCTTTTGTTTTGGCCGCCTGGGCTGCTGGTTTTGCCGCTTGGCTTTTTATCGCATTCCGCAAAACGCTTAAGGGAAAAATATTCTGGCTCACTGCGGGCGCAATGATCATTGTAAATGTATTTCTCACCAATGTCGTATATCATGATCTGCTGCGCTACCAGGTTGGTTCACAGGTAGGCAGGTATATCCACGATAACGCTATCAATCCCGCCGATGTGACAACATACAAGGTCAATGACCCCCTCAACTCAATGTGTTTTTACGCTCAGGGCCGCGTTCACGACATTGATACCTTAGCCGCGCTCCAGAATGCAAAATACCTGCTCACCATGGACAAAGGCCTTGACGACCTGGGGAAAAATAACATGGCTTTCGATATACTGCTACATGGCGGTGCCTTTAAAGTAAGCGAACTCACCCCCGAATTCATCAACCCCAAAACACGCGACAAGGCTTTGAAAAGTTATTACTTGCTAACGCTCAAATAGGTTCTTTTCTCCTCATTTTTTGATTTACTCAACATATTTAGTGAGCAGGGGGTTACCTGAACTGCTTCAAATAATACTTCATCCCCTCATCCTCAATGATCAGTTCCCCTTTCTGGCATTTGATCACCTTGAAGTTCCTCGGAGTTTTACCATCACACTGCAGCGACTGGTCTGCGCCAAAGCCTTTTATGTACCACGATGGTGCATTGCCCGGGTCTTCGCCGCCAAATAAATAACCAAGCTTCCCCTCCGTAGAAGGACCCGTAATATATGCCGACCTTATCTGCGAGCCCAGGTCCGGCAGTGCTCCGGTGCCCGCTGTTTTCTTATATACCGTCCAGTGGCCTATCATCTGGTCTATACTGGTCACAGGCAGCAATTTTTCTTCCTTGGGTATTATTATTGCCTTCACCGTGTCGGTCGAGTCAACCCCAAACTGGTAAATACCATTGGTATTCACCAGCACCAGCTTATTGGGCTTGAACAGTTTTAGCCGGTACTTCACCGTACCCAGGTCCAGCACACTGTCTTCGTCAAAGATATATGCGCCATTATAGATGAAGCCATTCTTGAAGTGATACGAAAATGTGTCCCTGCCATTAAAGGAAAGGAACATGGTATCTTTGAATGAGATCACACTCGAATCCGGACCCATCCGCACCATTTCCCTCCATCTGGTGCGCGGAAATGGCTTGATAGGCTTCTTTTTACCAAAAAGAACGGTAAACGGAAGGAGCAGCAATAAAAGGAACAATAATTTTCTCATATTCATTTGCGCTATCGGCACCTGCTGGTAAATATCGGGACTAAAACCGTTTTAACGCACTTTAATGTTGTTAAATTATGTACTCAAGTGCATACTGTGGTCTCCCCAATGGCTCTGCGCCTTCTTTGCGGGCACTTTGCGAACTTTGCGGTCAGACATGTTTTACAAATCTAAAAAATCGTAGCTTCATATCAAATTATGGCCAGCGAACACTTATATATAACGCTCATCCAGCCGGATATTGTATGGGAAGACAAAACGGCTAACCTGGAACACTACGAAGCAACTATATCCGGCATCGCAGGCCCTAAACAAGTGGTGGTACTTCCTGAGATGTTCAGCACAGGCTTTAGTATGGCCCCTGAGCGCCTTGCTGAGCCTATGGACGGCCACTCAGTGTGCTGGATGGCCGATATGGCCGTAAAATACCGCTGCATCCTCACCGGAAGTCTCATCATAGAAGAAGACGGAAAATACTACAACCGCATGCTCTGGGTGCAGCCCGATGGCAACATCGGCATCTACGATAAGAGGCACCTCTTTGCTTACGGCAGCGAAGACCAGCACTACACCCGCGGCGAAAGGCGCACCATAGCACAGGTGAACGGCTGGCGCATAAACCTGCAGGTCTGCTACGACCTCCGCTTCCCCGTATGGGCAAGAAACCTGGGTGATGAATACGATGTGCTCCTCTACGTGGCCAACTGGCCCCAGCAGCGCAGCCTCGCCTGGAAAACCCTGCTGCAGGCCCGCGCCATAGAGAACCAATGCTATGTAGTAGGCGTCAACCGCGTTGGTGCCGACCCTAAGAACAACCACTACACCGGCGACAGCAGCGTATTCGGCCCCCTTGGCGAAATGCTCTGGCAGCAATCAGGTACACCCGCCTGCCAAACCATAAAGCTGGAAAAAGAAGCACTTCAAAAAGTAAGAACCAGCCTGCCTTTTCTCAATGACGCTGATAAATTTATGTTGTTGTAAACGGTGGGTCCAAACTTCATTACTACTATCACTGTCAGTTGCCATAGCACGCTTGTACATTCGTCCTTTATTGAACTTGCCCTGAGCTGGTCATTGGCAGCTTGCCGGACTACTAATTTGCATATTTTCAAATTCCCACATTTTCAAACTTGCCTGCCGACAGGCAGGTCACCTCGCCACCACTATCTTCCCATTGCTGATCATCCTGCCGCTGCCGGTGGCCTGGTACACATAAACCCCATTCGGCTGCTGGCGCGTATCCCATACTATCCTGCCTGTATTATTGCCCGTATGCAGTTCCGCTACTTTTTCGCCCATCACATTCGTTATCATTATCCGTATATCAGCTCCGGCATCCGGCGCATTATCTGCAAATGTTACAAAGCCTTTTGCTGGATTCGGGAACACCAGCAATTGTCCGGCGGCGTCATTCCTCACATTTTTTACGGACACTGGCCAATATTCCAAATAGCTAATAAAAGCTTCCTCTCCAAATGCCCGGTAGCCCCACGTTGTCCCTTCAGTGAATGAATTAGATGCACTGCTGCCGCAGGCGATAATACCATGATTATAAGTAAAACATGTTGAGGAAAAATCATAGTATACACCCCCGAATATTTTATTAGCTATTACGTACCCATGGTTATCAACACTAAATATCCATACATCACTATTACCTATTACTCCAGAAGTTCCGGCTAATACTATATAACCGGAGTCATGGTTTATCGATATACTTGTACCGCCACAACCATAGCTTCCTCCTATTGATTTTTCCCATGCAAGAGTGCCATTGTTATCCACCTTTATAAGCCACATACTGTTTCCCCCGGGGTTGGCTGTCACCATATAATCATTAGATGAAGATGCTCCGGTAATCAATATTGTATTGTCTCTTGCATCCCATACAGCACTTTTCATTTCATCATATCCAGACCCGCCAAAACTTCTACTCCATACAACATTTCCAGCAGTATCAAGTTTTAGAATGTAATAATCTGTCTTTGTGTTTACTCCTGTATGCCATATGGTGTCGGTGCAATCATAATCAAGTGAACTAGTGCTGCTGACCAGGTAATAACAGCTATCGGTGGTCAAAATGCTACCGAAATTATTTGGCGCTTCGTCATTTGACCCTCCTAGGTCTTTTGCCCATTGCTTGTTTCCGACACTGTCTGTTTTAACAACAAACCAGTCATATTCAAATTCGGAGCCGCCTAAATGGTATGGTACATCCTGCCCGGAGCCATTGCTTATCCCCAATAGTGTAAACCCATTATCTTTTGTTGCAGAAATAGATAACGCTTCTTCATCAGCACTATTACTACCATAACAATTGCCCCATAAAAAATTGCCAATACTGTCTATTTTCAGCAACCACATATCTCCATTGCCATGGTAACCGGTCACATAACCATTCACACCTTCTGCATATGCAAGTATGGCGTAGCCCCCATCCGAAGTTTCACATATTCCCATGCCTCTTCTTCCGCCGTATACATGTATCCACAGTATATTGCCGCTGCCGTCTATCTTACATGCCAGTACGCCACCATAAGTGCTCGCTGGTATATCTCCATTTGTTGTATCAGACGCGTCTGCCGAGCCAGTAAACACTATTCCGCCGTCCCTGCTTGTTATAGCACTATTAAGTACCACACAGCATCCGGTACTTTGCCCGATAAACCTTGTCCAGTCCATCTCAATTTGCTGCGCCCTGCTTTCACTACACAGGAAAAGAAATAAGAAAAACAAGATTTTTTTCATAGCGCAATAGTATTACAACTACATAAATATACATAAATATATTAAAATAAAAGAATGTTTACCAAGTGAAATAATTTCCCACTGGCGCGAGTTTGGCGCGTAGCTTTGTGTTTAGCCAACTCGTGCCTGAATAGTTTAGGCAGTTTGCAACTGCCCGTAACATATTCTTACGCTCGCTTCAAGCGAGGATGCCTCGGAGCAGCGTTTGAGACTCACTGATCCATGCCAGCACCCAGCTTGCGAAGGAAAGACTGGTCTAATTTTTCATGAATTTTGCCGACAGTGTTTTGCCGTCTGCACCATGCCACAGCACCACGTACAATCCATTCCCCCATCCGCTCGTCTCGATTTCCGTAAACTTATTTTGTGGCGCTACCTGCCCATTGTATACTATTTGCCCTAAGGTATTTGTTATTGTTATCTTGCCCGATACACCAGGCGTGACCATTATCCTTAATTCATCTTTTGCAGGATTAGGAAATACATTTATTCCATTTTCTGTATTGGTTAATTGAGAAACTTTCGTCTGTGTTTCGGGTGCAAAAACAGCAAGAAAACCATCATCAAATCCTCCATAATATAAACTATTTGAAAAGAGTCCGTTTGAATCATCATAATACCCGCCTGCTATTACTTCGCCATTACTTAGTGGACATATCATGTAACTTTTATCTCTTTTACTGCTCCCAAGTACTTTAGCGTTTAAGTAATTCCCTTCGCTGTCGGTATGTACGATCCATGCATCTTCGTTGCCATAAGCTGTATCTACCTCACCCCCTTTATTATAAGATACTCCTGCTATCCATATACTGCCATCTGTTGCCATGCATATTGAATTAGGATACTCGCCACCACCACCACCATAGCAGTTGCTCCATACTATATTGTTATTACTGTCTACAGCTACAGCCCATATATTGTCGGCACCGGCATTAATGTGATGCAACACATCGCCGTCAGATGAACTGCTGGTTGCCGCAATTATTATCCCTCCCTTACCGTCGGCACAAGCATATCGTCCATCGTCAGCACCGTCACCGCCGAGGTCATGGTGCCATATAATATTCCCACCTTTATCCAGTTTTGCCAGGTAGGCATCATAATTCAAATGCTTGCCGGTGCAATCTGAATCGTAAGACAATGTATTACCAACAATATAATAGCAATTTATGCCTGCTACCACTTTGTTCCCATTGTCATCTCCGCTGCCTCCTATTGCTTTGCTCCATTCCTTATTGCCGAGACTGTCTAATTTAATAACACCTATATCTGCATTTAAAGAACCACTGTTGTGTACCGTAAAATTGGTATCTGTATAGTAAACATCGCCTACCATTATATAACCACCATCGCTCGTTGCTATCATATCATACAGTAACGGGCCATTTCCCCTGCTATAGCTTTTGCTCCATACAATATTGTCAAATGCATCGTGTTTGGTTATATAAAACCCCCAGGTACCTGTGAATTCTCCACCGAATATAGTAGTCCCGTCATTTTGCGGAAACATGTAGATCAAAAAACTATCGCCATCCTTAGCGTAACATTTTGACCATTCTATGATTGAGGCATCAGCATTATACTTTTGAAAAATCATTTTAGGATTTGTAATACTGCATAAACTATTAATTGGACCAAATGTTGACCCGGTTTGATACGAAATAATAAAACCTCCATCTATCGTTTTCGTAACAGGAGTCAGGACAATATCACTACCATTGCCACCGGTAACTTTTAATGACAGTAACGTTGGCTGCTGCGCGGAAGTAGAAAGCGAGAAAAGAAAAAATAAAACAGGCAAGATTTTTTTCATAGCGCAGTATTACAACTACATAAACATACAGAAATATATTAAAATAAAAGAGTATTTCCACCTAATAATACTATTCTTTGAGATTTTAGTACTTGCTACTATCTTCCCTCGCTCACTCTGGCGCGAGTTTGGCGCGTAACTTTGTGTTTAGCCAACTCGTGCCTGAGTAGTTAAAGCAGTTTGCAACTGCCTTAAACATATTCCCACTCTCGGTTCACGCGAGGATGCCTCGGAGCAACGTCTGAGACCCACTGATCCATGCCAGCACCCAGCTTGCGAAGGAAAGACTGGTCTAATTTTTCATGAATTTCGCTGACATTATTTTGCCGTTTACACCATGCCACAACACAACGTATAGTCCATTTGCCCACTCCTTTGTATCAATTTCTGTAACGTTATGTTGTGATACAATCTCATCCTTATAAACTATTTGCCCTAAGGTATTTGATATAAGAATGCTGCCCGGTATCTCCAGTGTGCTAATAATTTTTACTTCGCTTTGCGCGGGATTAGGATAGATGCTTATTGCGGGGTCGTTCATCACATGGACACTATCATATACAGCTAAAGATGAATAACCAATGTAGCTTACAAATGCGCCACTATAGTTGGTGTTACAGCTACCTTCTGTAAATACAGATGATCCGCTGTTTCCAGTAGCAACATATCCGTTCAAATAAGGAACAATAGAAGCAGGGCTTTCAGCATCTGTCCCTCCAAATACTTTACTGGTAATGACATTCCCTGATGAGT